>CALFOL010000866.1 GCA_937919915.1 uncultured Planctomycetaceae bacterium | reverse complement strand
AATGCGATCTGTGTAACCATTTTTCACTTTTTGAACGGTTTTGCGTCTAAGCGACTGCTACCGTGCCGTCGCCGCAGCCACAAGTTGTTCAACCGTCTGTCGCAGCAATTCTTCGCCGCCAAACTGCAGCCCCTGTGCCTTCAGCTTATCGCTGATAATCTGATGCTTCGGCTGGGACTGGGCACCAAGAATTTTCGACGCTGATCCTGAGATCTCCTTCGCAATCGTCGCCACATCGTATTTCGACACATACCGATCATAGCAACTGTAAACTTCGCCCGCGTTGTCATTCGAATGCAGCAGCAGGTCCGTTGCATCAGCAACATCCGCGGCATGCACTTCCTTGCCGCCGCCATTGCATTCGACATCCTGCCCGGCAACAACCTGCTGCACAAGATCAAACCACTTGCTGCGTTCGGCTTGATGATGCAGCCCATAAACGCCGGTCGGCCGCAGCGCGACAATCGGAAAGCCGATCCCAAAACCATAGCTGTGCACGAACTGTTCAACGGCCGCTTTATGAGCTCCATAGTGGGTCATCATCCACAGTGGATGAGATTCATCCAGCGGTCGATCGTCCAGAATTTTGTCGTGGACGGCGCAGGTTGACAGATAGACGAACTTCTGCACGCCAGCTTTTCGAGCTGCTTCGATCAACTGAATTGTGCCGACAACATTTTTTTGCACAAAGTCCGCCACATTCGGCTCATCGGCCTGAAAGGACTCACCCGTGCGGTGCAACCCGGAATGCACGACAACGTCGCATCCCTGCAGCAAATCGTCGCAGGAATCGGCGTTTCCCAGTTCCCCGTAAGTCCATTCCAGGACGGAATTCGCGGATTCGGGCTCATAACAATTGGATTTTGAACGAAACCAGCAGCGGCACGAGTTGCCAACGGCGTGCATCTTTCGCACGATGTAGCGTCCCAGAAACCCTGTTGCTCCGGTAATGGCAACCTGCATATTCTTCTCCCCGGCATCGCCGGTCTGTATTTAAAAACTTACTCAGCTTTGTGCGAACTTCGTTTGCGAAGTCACAACTGAGCACCCGACAATATTGCGAGCGGTAGCTCGAATCGGCAGCGGAGTCACTCCCTGCATAGAAAAGCGGATTATGGAAGTTGATTGTAAAACTGTCAAAGCGAAGCTCGACGGCAGGGAACACGTGGTGTTTATCGACTGCCGTGAGCAGCATGAATACGATCTTGTCCGAATTGAAGGCGCAACATTGATTCCGATGGGGGAATTTCCGTCGAGAATCGCAGAACTCGAACAACACAAAGACAGCGACATCATCGTGCACTGCCATCACGGCGGTCGCAGCCTGAACGTTGTCATGTGGCTTAAGGCACAAGGTTTCCAGAATCCGCTCAGCATGGCCGGCGGTATCGACGCGTGGGCTCAGGAAATCGACACCACACTCACCAGATACTAGATACTAGAACATCGTTTAACAATCACGGACTCACACGATGATCTCACGACACAGCCGAAGAAACTTCCTCGCCGCCGCTTCAGCACTTGCGATTGCCGGCCCCAACGCAACGGCGCTGCCCTGGACTCCCACTCAGCAGGAAGACGCATCCGCTCTGATCGCCGGCAAAGACAAACGCCTGCTGGTACTGAAGAAATTCCCGGCGGTGTTCGAGACACCGTTACCGCTGCTGACGGAGAACTTCATCACACCGAAGTCTCTGTTGTTCATCCGCAACAACCAACAACCCGACGACGCTGCAACCTGCGCACCATCGGTGCATACCGACTGGTCCGTCAACTTCACGGGTGGCATCAATAAACAGCTCACCGTTTCTCTGCAGCAACTGCGCGAAATGGAAATAACGGAATACGAAATGGTGCTGCAATGCAGCGGCAATGGCCGGTCGTTGTTTTCGAAGGCCGCACAAACAAACGGCACGCAATGGGGTCGCGGCGGTGTGGGCAACGTCCGATTTGCCGGCGTTCGACTCAGCACCGTCTTCGAAAAAAACGGCATCGAAATCGACCCGTCCGTTCGCTATGTCACTGCAGCCGGTGCCGACGAAGCTTTGCCTGGCAAGGAAAAGTTTCTGCACAGCCTGCCGCTCGGCGACGTGCTAAACCGCAGCATCATCGCACTCGATCTGAACGGCGAACCATTGTCTGCCATTCACGGCGGCCCGTTGCGACTAATCACGCCAGGCATTTACGCCACGATGAATATGAAGTGGCTGAACGAACTGAACTTCGTCGGCAAAGAATCAACCAACCACAACCACGCCGTTCGCTATCGCGTTCCGAATGAACGCATTCAACCGGGCGACGCCTATGACTTCACACTTGAGAACAGCAAATACAACTGGAGCATGAAGGTCAAGAGCATCGTATTGACGCCGAATGAGGGCGACACCCTGCGGCCTGGCATGACAACAATCAAAGGCGTCGCCTTCAATGATGGCATGACGAAAATCACGGAAGTCTTCGTATCGATCAATGAGGGACAGACATGGCAACGCGCTCAACTGACGCCGTCCAACAGTCTGTACGGCTGGACGCAGTTTTCACTACAGCAGAACCTGCCAGCCGGGAAACATGCGATCTGGTGTCGAGCCATCGACGCTTACGGTCGCACACAACCCAACGAAGGCAGCATCGTATGGAACCCGAGCGGTTACGAATGGAACGGAATCGAAAAGATCTGCGTTGATGTCGCGTGAATCGGTGTTGCTTCGTCTGTTCAGAATTGCCCCTGCAACAGACATGGTTTTTTCATCCACTTTCATCACTCCGGAGCTCACCCCATGAACACTCTCTCCCGCCGTACACTTGGCAAACAGGCTCTGGGATCAGTCCTCACGTTTTCCATCCTCGAATCTCTGTTCGCACGCGATGCCTTCGCAGACAACGTGAAGCCTCTTGTCAACAAGTGGGTCGCCGACCTGGATGCTCTGGGACAGGACGTCAAAGGCCAGAAGATTTCGCAGATCATCTGGCAACAGAAGATGGAAGAACTGTATTCACAGGTCAACCTGCCCGAACTGCTGAAACTTGTCAACTTCGAAAAGCTAACCAAAAATATCAAAATCCCGGACAACGGCGCCAAGAGTCTGGGCTTCAAGTTTCCGGAAGTCGAAGGCATTCCCAGTAAACTGGTGTTTGGCCAACAGATCTTCGCTTTGAAGAAAGATCGTTCCGTTGTACCGCATGGTCACAACAACATGGCCACTGCGTTTCTGATTCTGGGCGGCGAACTGCACGGTCGGCACTACGACCGACTGGAAGACGAAAAAGAACACATCATCATTCGCCCGACAATCGACCGCACTTTCAAGCCCGCGGAATACTCGACAGTGTCTGACTACAAAGACAACATCCACTGGTTCAAAGCCACGTCAGACGTGGCCTACATTTTTAACATCCATGTGATGGACACGCGACCAGACTCCGCCATACGAACCGGCCGAATCTATCTGAACCCCAACGGCGAACAGCTAACGGGCGGCCTGATCCGAGCTCCTCGAATGGGACACACCGAATCCCACAAACTGTTCGGCTAAAGTCGCCGTCACTGTCCGAGCTCAGAGAGTAACGTCTGCTTTGACTCCGTCTAAGGACGACACATGGCCCCACGAATATTCAAAGTCGCCGCTGCTCTTTTTGTTATCAGCCTGATTCATCAGCGGGTTGCGATCGCTCAACAACCCAACGTACTGTTCATTGCCATCGATGACCTGAACGACTGGATCGGCTGCCTGGGCGGACACCCAGCGGCTCACCAGCTCGCCAGCTTATTAATCCATGCAGGGTACGGAAATTGTTTTGCCTCTGGCGACAGCGGATCCCATTGAGCCCTCAATTGCGCCGACAATTCGCAGTAAGAAGCTCGCGCGCTCAGGTTTTCCAAGATGGTCACAATGTACTGGTAAATGAAGCGATAAATGCCGACGATTCTGTCGGTACCCACCATACTCAACGCATCAGCACAGGCTTCTGGTGAACCATAGATCAATTCGTAGAAATAAGCGTCACCAACAGAATCCCACAGGTCGATGTCATCGATCAGCTTTTGACGAACTTGTGGAACCGGGTATACTGATCGCCGTTCGTAAGTTCTTCGATGAATTTGCGAGCCCCTCTTTCCACATTTCCGGTCGAGCTTCCAGCTTCTGCAACCGCTGTCCACACGGCTGTCAGCTCATACGCCTGATGGTACAGACCACGACGGTGCAGGCTGGTGAGTTCTTCAATGATGGCCGTGTCGGCGTTGGATTCGATACTCATTCTCGGTGCAGGGAACGGATAATACATACTCCCATTTCGAAACGGATCTGTCGTGGCTTCGCTGTAGAGAATCATTCGCATGAAGCAGTTGTCTATCGACGCCCCCTTGAAGCCGAACGATCTGCTCCAGGGGAAGGGATGAACAACCACACCCTATTCATGAAGTGTTCACCACAGGAATCAAGTCAACACGGCAGTCTGAGCGGTCCGGATCGCGTCGTTTTGCAAGCTCCTGAAATTAACCTGGGCTGCGGCGCTAAACTTTACCTCGGTCTCTGGCTATTCTGCAGCATATCGAAGAACCACCACCAACTCACCAAACAGAGCCATCGCATTTCATGCAGAACACTCCGGAGTCCATTAATGGCTTTAGTTGAGGTGCCTCTGCACATTCGTGAGAGGCGCCTGCCTCACGACATTGTCGATTTTCTTGCCGAGGCCAACGCACGTATTCGTCAGTTTGTGGAAGACCGCCAGATCCGCATCAGCGGGTTTGTGCCAAGCGATTTCGAACCGGTCTACCAGGCATTAGACGCCATCGTGGAAGGCAATCTTGCCAGTGGCGATGTGTTCTGCGAATGGGGCAGCGGCTTCGGTGTGGTCGCGATGTTGGCACAGCTGTTGGAATTTCAAACGTACGGGATTGAAATCGAAGACAGCCTTGTCACTGGGGCACGCCAGCTGGCGGAAGAATTCGACCTGCCAGTGGACTTTGTGACTGGAAGTTTTGTGCCAGCCGGCGGCGAACACATCGTTGACGAACTGTGTTCCGGAACAGACTCGTGGCTGACCGGAATTTCCGACGACGCCTATCAGGAACTCGGACTGTCGCCCAACGACTTCGACGTCGTGTATGCCTTCCCCTGGCCGGGAGAAGAAAACGTCATCGCCGGATTGTTCGACGAATTCTGCGCCGTGGGTTCGCTGTTGTTGACGTTCGATCACCTGGAAGGTGTGCGCGTGCGACGTAAAGTTGTGCGAAAGTAGGGTAGTTGAAACGACCGAAACCCCTGCATCGCGGCGATCGCAGCTTTTGTCAGTAAGTTGCCCCGCCGCAGAGTTCGTCACTCGGAGAGTGACGACTACTTTGGCGTGCTGTCGCAGTAACCCGTCGTCCCACGCATCGCCCGCCGAGGCGTCTCGGCCTAGCGGCGGCGGTTTAGTTTTGACAATAGACGGAGGATTTCGATGTACAGCCAGACCAGCGTGGTCATGAGTGCAAACGCGCCGTACCACTCCATGTGTTTCGGAGCTCGTTGAGCTGACATGCGTTCGATCAGATCGAAGTCCAGCAGCAGATTGAAAGCTGCCAGTCCGACGACGAAAACACTAAAGCCGATTCCGATTGGACCTGAACCGTGGATATATGGCACTTCCGCCCCAAACATGCGCATCACCATGGAAACCATATACAGCAGAAAGATCGCACCCGTGGCTGCCATGATTCCTGAACGAAGTTTCTGCGTGACTTTGATCGTTCC
>CALFOL010000865.1 GCA_937919915.1 uncultured Planctomycetaceae bacterium | reverse complement strand
TGTGTTGCCAAGGTGTTTGGTGGCTGATCTGCGGTGTCGTGATCCGAAAGTCCTGCGACCGATTCTGGCTCATGAACTGCTCCACATTCGTCGTGGTGATCTGTGGACAGGAACTCTGCAGGCGGCGGTGCAGTGTCTGTGGTGGTTTCATCCGGCAGTCTGGATTGTAAACCGATTTTTGTCTCGCGAAACCGAGCGCTGTTGTGATGAACAGGTTGTGGCGGAACTCAGTTGTCCGCCGGTGGAGTACGCTCGGAGTTTGTTATCTGTGATTGAGTGCAAACAGAGTTTGCAACCGGTCCCCGTTTTCCCCGGCATGAAGCCAGTGGAAATTACATCTCAAAGAATGGAGAGAATCATGTCGCTGACACAGGGAAGTCAAACGCGAATGCCGTGGTGGAGTGTCGTTGCCGTGCTGTTGTTCGCGGTCGTTGTGTTGCCGGGAGCGGTGGTTGGACAGCAGGCTGTGGATCCGGTCGCCACGGAGGTCGTTGAATCGAATGTTGAGGGGGCACAATCGCCGGAAAGTACGGACAGCAAGGATGTGGAGATCTCTGGGTTCGGTATGCTGGATGTGGTGACTTTGGCTGACCCGAAAGCCATGGGGCCGAAAGAAATGGCGGCCATCCTGAAGACGGCTCAGGTTGATGGATTTTTGGGTACTACGCTTGTTGCTGTCGTGAACGGGAAGCCTGTGTTCGTCGACGATATCCTTGGTCCAATGCGAGTGGCTCTAGAGGCGGATGCTGCAGTGTCAGTCGAAAAAAGAACGAGTGTTCTGGAGGCACATCTGAAGAGTCACATTTCCAATTACGTGGAACAGGAAATTGTTCTGCACGCAATGAACGGAGCCGTTTCTGAGGACGAGCAGGCGGTCCTTGAAGCGACTCTTGAAGAACCGTTTCAGCAGTGCATCAGTCACTTGAAGGACGATCGGGATGTGACAACTGACGCAGAACTTGAAGAATCGTTGGCGAACCAAGGGCAGACGATTGATCTTCTGCGAAAGCGATTCGTACGAATTCAAAAAGTGGCGGGCTACCTTGCGACGCTGGCCGGACCGCCAGTGAATAAGGAAGCCCGACGTATCGCGTTGAAAAAACTGCGAGACGCTGCTGTCGTAGTCACGATCTTTGATGATGACAATGGCGTTCCGGAAACGTTTCCTGTTTCCAAATCCGCACCGCCGCATGACAACCGCACTGACGAAACGATCGGTCGCGGCGATATCATCGAAGTGACATTTGCTACCAGTTCTGATTCCAATAGCCAACTCACGATTCCGATCCGAATTGCCAAAGATGGCACTGGATCGATTCCCGAAATTGGCCGCGTTGAATTCGCTGACCTCAACGTTTCAGCCGTGGAGTCGCGTTTGGCAGAGGCTGCAGAAAAACTTGGACTGTACAACGATCCGGTCGTAACAGTTTCGATCAGTCATCGTCAGCAGCTCGTTGTGCGAGTGCTGGGTGCCGTAGACCAACCCGGTACGTATAAGGGCACTCCCGGTGACTTTCACGTGCTGGATGCAATTGCATTGGCTGGAGGTCTCAAGGGATCTGTCGATGACAATATGGTTTTACGCCGACCGCTCGCCGATGGTGGCACCGCCGTGATTCTTCTGAGCGTCAAGAGTGTCGCGACGAATGGGATTGAGAATCTAGCCTTGCGCGAGGGCGATGTGCTTGTGGTTGAGGCAACTGCACCAGCGGCAGAACTTACCTATGCTCAAAAAATGCAAGTGTCCTTATCGACGCCGGTTTCCGTTTCCATTAAGGATGAACCGGTGACGGAAGTGCTCAGGCAACTTGCTGTCAAAGGTGGTATCGGCATCATGATAATAACGACCTCCAATTCTCTCGATGAAAATAAATTGAACGAAAGAGTCAGCATGGAGGTCGATGACGAACCACTCTTGCTGGTGGTCGGCAGACTTTGCCGTCAATTGGGGCTCGAATATCACGTGAAGGATCAAGGGATTCAAATCCGGCAGCGTAAAGAGTTTCGATATAATCTTCGAGTTTACGATGTGGCAGATTTGGTTGTCCCGATTGCTGAGATGGTTCCCGCGGGGACCGATGCACAGACCACGGAAGCTGACTTCACGGGGTTGGTCGAGTTGATCAAGACCACGGTTGAACCCGACACCTGGCACGGCCGTGGGGGCGGTGGAGGCCGGATGTCTCCGGAAGAAAATACGCTTAGTTTGGTTATCAGGCAGACGGCAGCGGTGCATGAGCAGATTGTCGAATTGTTGAGCCAGCTGCGTGCATTGCAGGACGTTCAGGTTGCGACAAATTTTCGCGTCGAGCAATTCTCTTCGCCGGCTCAACTTCGATGGTTGGAACGCAACGTCACTTTTCACAAGCGTTCGGGAAGTCACCCGTGGGCTCTGCTGCCAGTCGACTCCGATGGTCTGATAGCTCCATCGCCGGAGGAGGCAGGGAGTCGTCTGGGAGATCGGAAGATCACAGCTTTCGTTGGCCAGGAAACGAATCTGGAATTCACGATCGCAAACCATCGACAGCTTCGGCTGTTGTTGACGGGTGTGCCAATGGCGGATGACAAATTATTGAACTTGAAATTCGGAGTTTCCGGTCAGCCCAGGGAGAACCTACGGCAACATCAGGCGGCTCAGATTGTCGGTAACAGCCAGACGTTGCTGCTGGATGTGACGAAAGCGGTGAAGCCATCCTTTGGGTTTGCGTCCGACAGCAGGATGTCTCAATCGGAACGGGAAGCTGCCGAACGATCGCAGAGGGAGGAAATCGAAGCAGCGGACGCTCGCACAGGCCGAATCGTTTTGATGATTTCACCCACGGTCGTGCGTCTGCAAGAAGAGGAGCTGATTTTGGGGACCGAGTAGTCGCTGCTTCTTGATATCACCTTCGCCACCGAATTTATTTCGGTGGGCACAGGTTTCTGCACTACTGGCCCCAGTAACTGGAGGGGCAACAAGGGAAGGCAGCGGACTGCTTAGTGCAGTAACGTCTCTCAACCGAAATAAATTCGGTGGTGGAGGTGGGGGATGCGGTTGGGGTGTGATCGATTCGCCAAACGGAAGAAATTCGGACAACGTTAGGGACGGCGTTCTGTTTGTGTGTGTTGGTGAGTAGGATAGAGGGCGTTCTTTTGACTCCGTTTTTCCTGCTGACTGTTTCGAGTGTCTACGTCGCTGACTACCGTTGAATTGGATGCCAACCTAAGCGTCGCTGACACCCTGCGCCGATTTCAAGAGTGTCCGTTTCTGCTGATGCTGGACAGCGCGGGGCACATTCGTGAACAGGACGCGCGGTATACGTTTTTGACGGCTGATCCGGTTGAGACCGTGCGGCTGGATCGTCCTGAGTACGGCAGTGATCCGTTTGCAGCTGTCAGAAAATGGCAACGTCGGCTGCCGAAAGTGGACGGCGATCATCCGCCGTTTTGTGGTGGCATTGCCGGTATGATGTCTTATGAACTTGGCGGCGTCTTTGAGCGTGTGCCGGTGCCGGATCGAGATGAGTTCGCAATCCCGGCGTTGCTGGCAGGATTGTTTGACTGGGCGATCGTCTGGGATCACATTGAACCTTCTGTTCGGCTGTGTGTCCTGAATCTGGAAGCCGGAACCGCCAGCATGCCGGGGCGCGTGGACTGGGTTTTGCACCGGCTCAAAGGTGAGCCGCCGGAAACCGTAATGAGTTCCGCTGCCATCGTTTCTGCGGCGGATAAGTTCGCAGGCAGGCATCCGTTGTCCTCAGCGCCGAATGTTTATTCGACGTCATCGCGGGAAGACTACATCACGGCGGTCGAGCGGGTCATCGAGTACATTCGCGCGGGCGACATCTTTCAGGCGAACCTGTCGCAGCAGCTTTCGGCAGCATGGAGCCAATCTGCCATCGAACTCTATAGGCACGTGCGTGTCTGCAACCCTGCACCGTTTTGCGGATTCCTGCAGGCGGATGATTTCGCCATCGTCAGCGCTTCTCCAGAGAGGTTTTTGAAGGTCACGGGTGGTAAGAACGTGGAGACGCGCCCAATCAAGGGGACACGTCGACGTCATCGCTCGCCGATTGCTGATCTGTACACGGGCGACGAATTATCGAACAGCGAAAAGGATCGCGCTGAAAACGTGATGATTGTGGATCTGTTGCGCAACGACCTGTCACGTGTCTGCAGAGCGGGTTCGGTGAAGGTCACTGGTCTGTGTGAAATCGAAGTCTTTCAGATGGTGCAGCATTTGGTTTCAACCGTTGTCGGAGAACTCCGCGATGACTGCGATATCTGGGATTTGTGTGCAGCGACGATTCCCGGCGGTTCCATCACAGGAGCTCCCAAGATTCGGGCGATGGAAATCATTGCAGAACTCGAACCTGCATTACGCGGTGCGTATTGCGGTAATTTTTTCTGCGTGGGGCCGAACGGCGAATTCGACAGTAGCATTCTGATTCGCACATTTACGCTAAAGAACGGCATGTTGCAGTTTCCGGTAGGTGGCGGAATCGTCGCGGATTCCGAGCCAGCAGCTGAATATGCGGAAACGCTGCACAAGGCGGCCGGTTTGTTGCGCACCTTGCGCGCCGGTGATCTTACCTGATCGGCTCAGCCCGCACGGATCCCATTGTCGTTCCATTCCGGTGTCTATTCGGGGTTTCGGAAGAAACGTTGGTTGCTGGTGCATAGACGCACCAACTTGATGCGTCTATGCACCGATAACACTTCTGCGAGGATTCCTGTGAAGCGTGCTTGCTGCGCACGACCGGAATCACTTTTGATCATCAGGGACAAGAGTTGCTGATGCAACGCGCGCTCTCCGATGCCTGATCGCTGACCGGGCCATACAACGGAATGGACACATGGTACTTCGGATTACTCTTGCCACAATTACGATGTGTGCCTTCGTAACCGACGTTACTGCGGGCGAAGGCTGGTACAGTTCGTACGACGAAGCTCGCCAGGTCTCGCAGCGCGATGGGGTCCCGTTATTGGTTCACTTTCACGCGAGTTATTGCGGTCCGTGTCGGCAGATGAACTCCGTCGTGTTTTCACAGCCAGACATTCAACGTCAATTGCGAGACGGCATTGCAGCTGTTGAGATCGATATTGATCATCGTCGTGATTTGACCGAGCAGTTTGGTGTTCAGACAGTGCCCTGTGATTTCATTGTGATGCCGGGGCAAGCGCCTCAGATGTTGAACGCAGGTTTTAAGTCTGCCCCTGCTTATCGAGACCTGTTGCAAGGTGTGGCGGCACGTGGCGCACAGATTGTAAAAGTGGCGCCCCCCAAAATCACAGCACCAGAGGTTGTTGACGAAAAACCTGTTACGCAGCCGCTTGTCGGTCTGGATGGGTTTTGTCCGGTCGAGCTGATGAAGAATCGCAAATGGATTTCCGGGACAGACAAGTTCACGGAAGCATATCGAGGGATCGTTTATCGATTCAGTTCTGAAGAGGCTCGGGGTGAATTTCGACGGGAACCTCGAAAATTCTCGCCTCAGAATCTTGGTTGTGACCCGGTCACGCTGTTTGCCGATCAGCAGGCCATCGCTGGACAGATTAAATACGGGGCATTCTTCGATAATCAGCTGTTTCTGTTTGAATCTCAGGAAAACCGTTCGACCTTCAAAGAGAACCCACTGAAGTATGGTCGTATTCGTCATGCGTTGAAGGTTGACGATCTGACGTCGCGCCGAATTCAGTAATAATATGGGCTACCCGGTCGCGAAAGCGATCTCCGGCCGGGCCACAAATCGC
>CALFOL010000864.1 GCA_937919915.1 uncultured Planctomycetaceae bacterium | reverse complement strand
TTCAGCGCCTTCACGAAGTCATAGTCCATTTTGGCCATGGAATCCTCTTCGGACATGCCGTCGAGCTGTGTCAGGAAGAGTTTTTCCTGCAACCGTGGATCGTTGAGCTCTGTGTAGGCGTTGGCGAGTTCCATCCCCTTGACGAACAATTCGAATCGTTCAGCGATGTCGGGATCGTCCTGTTTTCGCTTTGTCAGCGGGCAAATTGCTGCGGGATAATCCGTTACAAACACAGGGCCCTGCAAATGATCTTCCACTGTTGCTTCAAACACGTCACTGACGATCACATCGGCATGACGGCCTTCGGTTGCAATGCCCCGCTGTTTGGCAACTTCCGCAACAGCTGCAGTATCTGACATCGCGCAGCCAGCATGCGTTTTGAAAAGTTCGCCGTACGTACGACGAGGCCATGGTGGCGTGAGATCGATGGTGTCGCCTTCAGTGCCCCACGGAATGATCAGAGAATCGCTGACAGACTTCGCGGCGTTCACAACGATTTCTTCCGTCAGATCCATCATCGTGCGGTAGTCGCCGTACGCCTGATAGATTTCAATCATCGTGAATTCGGGATTGTGCGTTTTGTCGACGCCTTCGTTGCGGAACACGCGTCCGATTTCATACACGCGTTCGATGCCACCGACCATCAGCCGTTTCAGGTGCAGCTCCAGAGCGATCCGGAGATACAGCTCCATATCCAGGGCGTTGTGATGCGTCGTGAACGGTCTCGCGGCTGCTCCACCGGCGATCGCGTGGAGTACAGGCGTTTCGACTTCACAGAACTTGTGCCCGCGGAGAGTTTGCCGAATCGAATCAATAATCGACGAACGCTTCAGTAGTCGATCCATGACGCCATCGCCGTAAATCAGATCTTTGTAGCGTTGACGCAGTTTGGTTTCTTCGTCTTCCAGGCCGTGATATTTTTCCGGCGGCTGAGTCAGAGATTTGCACAACACTGTCAGATGTTCGACTTTGACAGACGCTTCGCCACTATCGGTTCGGACGGCCTTGCCATCGACGCCGATCAGATCGCCGAGGTCCAGGTGTCCCATCAGAGCCCACTGCTCTTCGGACAGATCGCCGCGTGAGAACAGCAACTGGAAATTCCCGGTCTGGTCTTTGATGTCGTAAAACCGCAGCTTGCCAGCTTTGCGTCGCAACACGATACGTCCGGCGACTCGAACAGCAGGTCCTTGCTCACCGGCGGCTTCCGGCACAAGTTCCCGCGCCTCTTTAATGGACATGTGGTTGTCGAATCGCTGACCGAATGGGTCCAGCCCCAGCTCGACGATTTTCTCCAGCTTCTCCAGGCGAGCTTTCTCGAAACGGTCTGGCTTCTGTGCCTTCTGTGAACCGGACGTTTGTTCGTTTTCATCTGCCTGTGACATCGTTGCCGAATTCTTCCTGTGGTATCTCTAAATGTGTGGTGTGGTTGTGCCATGTTATGTCCACCAGCCCACGTGCGCTCTCGACAGTGGACAGACGGCACTGGCACAGCCAGCGGCACGAGTGGACTATAAAGGCTATACCGCAGCCGAACTACCATCCGCGGCACCTGAACTGCAGGATTACCAACACCGGCGGCAGGCACGCTTGCCGGACGATCACTTGAGAAACCCAGGGCAGAGTCCACCTCGGCTTGAACTGGCGGAAAGTCGTGGATAGATTCGACCAGCCGCTGCACAAATTCGCCAGTGGTATTTTTGTTCCCCGCAGCTTCACAGAAAACAGCAGCAAATGAACACTCCTGCAGCTCGACGAGCTCTGATCAGCGTCAGTAATAAACAGGGGCTAGACGCGTTTGTCAAAGGCCTTGTGGACCTCGGTTTTGAAATCCTGTCCACCGGCGGAACGCGAAAATCCCTGGAAGCAGCGGGCATCGATGTCATCGACGTCACCACGTACACGGAATTCCCGGAGATAATGAATGGCCGCGTGAAAACGCTGCATCCGAAAGTTCACGGAGCTATCCTGGGACGACCAACTCTGGAGTCTGACGCCGTGGCGATCGCGGAACACGGGATTGTACCGTTTCAGCTGGTCGTCTGCAATCTGTATCCGTTTCAGGAAACCATCGCCAAACCAGGCGTGACCGTTTCGGAGGCGATTGAACAGATTGACATTGGTGGGCCATCCATGGTGCGATCGGCCGCCAAGAATCACGCTCACGTCGCCATCGTGACGTCCCCCGATCAATATGCAGACGTGCTGCAGATGGTGAAAGACGACAATATGGACGAAGCATTCCGTCGCAAACTGGCGGCAGCAGCGTTCGAAATGACGGCAACATACGACCGCGGAATCGCCGACTACATGGCGCAGATCACTGCGGCCCCTGCCGACGAGAACTCGGATTTCAGCGAGACCCTGAACCTGAGCTTTAAGCTACAGTCAACGCTGCGATACGGCGAGAATCCTCATCAGAAAGCCGCGTTTTACGTCGAAGAAAATCCACCAGCCACATCGATCGCCAGAGCAAAACAGCTGACGGGCAAGGAGTTGTCTTACAACAACCTGATGGATCTGGATTCCGCTAAGTCGATTGCGTCTGAGTTTTCTGAGCCAGCCGCATGTGTTATCAAGCACAACAACCCCTGTGGCTGTGCCGTAGCGGCAACGCTGGCAGAAGCTTTCGAGAACGCTCACGCCGGTGATCCAATCAGCGCGTTCGGTTCGATCATAGGCCTGAACCGGACCGTCGACTTGGCAACGGCCGAGCGACTATGCGAACCCGGACGTTTTATCGAAGCCGTGATTGCCCCAGGATACGACGCCGATGCCTTCGAGCTGCTGACGACGAAACCGAAATGGCGAAACAACGTGCGGTTGATGGAAGGCTTGTTTTCGGACGCAGGCAAAGGAGCCGCTGAATATCGCCGAGTGTCTGGTGGGCTGCTAATTCAAGACCGCGACGACCTGCCACAACTGGAAGACGAGTGGAAAGTTGTGACCGAACGCCAGCCGACGGACGCAGAAATGTCGGACCTGCGATTTGCCTGGAAGGTGTGTCGGCACGTCAAGTCGAACGCGATCGTGTTTGCCAAAGGCGGAATGCTGCTGGGTGCAGGGGCCGGGCAAATGAGCCGCCTGGACAGCTCGTACATCGCTGGCATGAAGTCCGGAGCTCGCAGCCAGGGCGGGGTCGTTGCCAGTGATGCCTTCTTCCCGTTCCGCGACGGCATCGATGAAGCCGCCAAAGCGGGGATCAAGGCGGTGATTCAGCCTGGTGGATCCCGAAACGACGACGACGTCATCGCCGCGTGCAACGAGTACGGAATGGCGATGGTACTGACCGGGCGACGCCATTTTCGACACTAGAGCAGTTTACTTATTGTGAATGGTACTCGCTCGCGGGAGCAGGCTTTCTTCGATCGAGACGCGTGCCTCGCGGCCACAACTCAGCGTAATACGCTGTTAAAGCAGCCGCCGCTCTTGGGCGTGAGAAAGCCTGATTTGAGTTGCCGACCCTTGTTTTGCCGAGAATCAATAACGTTTTCGCGGTTTTCGCTGTTGCTGGGATTTTTCCCAATGTTCTGGCGTGGTTCTGCGTAGAGACAAATACCTGGACGGATTGCGCGCAGTTGTAAGAGGCAATCCTGATGGAGCCCGTGGGCGGCCACGAGGAGTTTGTTTTGTTCCGGAACGTTTATAAAGACGGCCCTTGATCATGCGTCAATCATCTTCGCCACCTCGAATCAAAGGCGGCCTACCATGGTGGCTGTGGCTTCTCCTTTCGGTCACAACAATCGCGGTGCTGACCGGTGTGATCATTTCGTCAACCCCCGATGATCCCCAGGAGCTGTATGACGAAGCGATCTCCAGGTTAAATTCCGGGGATGTGAAGGTCCCGACAGAAAACCTGGCGAAGCTAAGTCAGGTCGATGCCTTCAAGTGGCAGGCAAAGTACCTCGAGGGCATGTTGGCATTTCGGCAAGTGCGTGACCCGCTAGCCCTGAAACTGCTGGCAGAAATTCCTGATGGCCACGAGCTGAAGCCCGAAGCATTGAAGAAGATGGGGGACGCATATCGTCGAACGCACCAGTACAAAGAATCGCTGAAGGCGTACGAGCAGGCAGTTGCCCTGGCAACTGATAATAGCATTGACGCGAGTGTCGCACTGTCCGGGATGTATATTGGAATCGGAGCGAACCAGTTAGCTCAACAGGTATTGGACAACGCGCTCGCGAAGGATCCCCAAAACACAGTGGCTCTGCAAGCACTAGCCATGAGCAAGGCGGCTGAACTTCGATACGTCGATGCGGTTGCCGATTTTCGACAATTCCTTTCAACACCTGGCGAGTTTGCGGCTGCCACTCCAGGGATGATGAGCGATTATGCCCAGGCGATTCTTAAGGCTAACGATAAAGAACTGATTCAGCAGGTCGTGGACGAGCACCTGGAACTCTTTGAAGCAGCCCACCAGAAAATGGAACTTCTCATTGCCGTGGGCAGGCTCGATACTGCGGCGACCATGACGAGCCCCGACACGCCGAGCCCCAACACGCCTGGTGAGTCTCAAAACCAGACACCTCCCGTACAAAAGATGTTGGTATTGATTGAAATCGAACGTGGCGAATGGAAAAAAGCGGCGATCCTCATCCGCCCGCTATTGACGATATTGCCGCGTGACACACAAGTGTTTGAAATGGCAACTCGCATTTACGAGGCACTGGAAGATGGGCCGCGACTAGCCATCGCACAAGAGAATCTCAAACAGTTACAGGACCTGGAAGCAGAGTTGCTGGCAGGCATGAAGAAAGCCGGAAACAATATTGACGATGTCGATTCCCGAGTCGTTGTCGCGCAAACGTTCATGAAGCTGGGAGTTTTCGACAAGGCAATGCTTTGGCACAGCATCGCTGCAACTTTGGACGCCCAGTACACGGAAGAAGCAACAAAAGCGGCTTTAGGAACAACGTATCCAGGAACGCCGCTGGTTGAATTCCCCGATAC
>CALFOL010000863.1 GCA_937919915.1 uncultured Planctomycetaceae bacterium | reverse complement strand
CAACATCAGCAGCACACACATCGCGACGGGACGCAGCAGAGCTCGCACTTTCAGCATCAGCAGTTCTCCATAGGTGAAACAGTCGGGACAGCAAAGACTGCAACGCCCGTCGCAGTCGAACTTCACGCGCCCAGCCCAGTGTCAACATCACAGCCAGCACACTGCCGGCCGCCACCACCACCACAATCATCATCCGGATCTCCTTCTAAGGGGGGGCACACACACGAAACCGCCCCGCGACTCCGGACGGAATCACGGGGCAGGGGAATTTGCTGTTTGAAGAAACAGCGAAGTCTGGCACCGGCCACACGGCACCAAATCCGGCAGCCGCCTGAACGCCTCAACACAGGCCACGTGCCGGCAGCGGCCGCCGCACACAGCAGCCAAATCAGCAGCCAGAAACGCTAGGTCTTTCCAGCACTTAATAATGACACCGATCACGACATTATTTAGCGGCACGGCCGGCGTACCGACGAATCATTACCCCCACCACCACACGCACCACGTCCGGCGGCCGACACCACCTGAAACAGCACCGAACGGAGATCACCGGGAAGGGTCTGCGAACGCCTGCGCCGACACGGTCAACCCTGGCAATTTCCGGCGGGCCTGATACTTTCGCCGCCAGTTTCCCGCCTGCGACGCATTATCCGTTAGCGTCGTACCATCGAGACAAAGTCATTCGCATCCGTATCAGCCGGGGTGCTGAGCCCCGCCGTTGTTGCAAAGTCATGCCCGCCCCGTGTATGGTTGCCTTGACCGCTAGACCAGCCAGCCTCGACAGGCACACACACTCAGGATAAGGCCGAAGACAATGACGATGCCCCGCAAACGCAGCAACCCGATCCGGCTGTTCGCCCTGACGGCGCTGTGGCTGATCGCGGCCAACGGTGCGCAGGTCGCGTGGGGTGCGGACGAAAAACCGCTCCGGGTTTTCATTCTCGCCGGGCAGTCCAACATGCAGGGGCACGCTCACGTCCGCACGATCGAGGCCATGCGACTGAACCCCACAGCGGCGCTCCTGCTGCCGGACATTCTTAACCCCGATGGCACGCCGCGGATTTGCGAGCAGGTCTGGATTTCGTCGATCGGTTCGGCGGAGGAAGAGCAGACCGGGCGACTCACTGCCGGCTTCGGAGCCAAAGAACGCGGACCGAAGATCGGTCCCGAGTTCACGTTTGGCATCTATGCGGCACAGCGGCTGAATGAACCCATCCTGATCATCAAAACGGCCTGGGGCGGTAAGAGCCTGAACACGGACTTTCGTCCGCCTGGTGCCGGGCCTTACGAATTCAATGAGACTCAGCTTGAGACGTTTCGCACCCGGAACCAGGACGTTTTAGAAATGCAGGCGGAACAGGCCCAGGCCACCCGTCACTACTATCGGCTGATGACCGACCACGTGAAGTATGTGCTGGCTGACATCCGCCGCGTCTATCCGGACTACAACCCGGAACAGGGCTACAAGCTGGCTGGCTTTGTGTGGTTTCAGGGCTGGAATGACATGGTGGACCGCGGCACTTATCCGACGCGTGACCGGCCGGGCGGCTACGATCAGTACAGCCAGGTGATGGCGCAGTTTATTCGCGATGTCCGCAAAGATCTGGCAGCGCCGCAACTGCCGTTTGTGATCGGGGTGCTTGGCGTCGGCGGTCCCACGGCAGAATATGGCCCCGCTGAACAGCGTTACACGGCCATCCATCAGAATTTCCGAGATGCCATGGCGGCTCCTGCGACGCTGCCCGAATTCCAGGGAAATGTGGCGACCGTGCTGACGGAAAACTACTGGGACAGAGAAGTCGTTCGTTTGCGCGAACGCGAAGCCACGATCAAGCCGCAGGTCGACGAGCTCAAAAAAGCGATCCGGGACAGTCAAGTCCGTCGTGAGACGGACCAGGCGGCGATCGACAAACTCTATGCGGAAACTTTCAGCCAGGACGACCTGGAGGTTCTGCAGCAGAGCACCTCCAACTTCGATTTCCACTACATGGGCTCGGCCGGCATCATGACCCAAATCGGCAAGGGCTTTGCCGAAGCCGTGCTGCAGCTTTCGGAATAAGAAATCTCCCGCAGTACCGCTGATCATGACCGGCCCGGGGATTACTGCAGAGGGGCGCGACGTTTCACTGCTGAATTTGCATTACTGCGGCGAGGAAGTGATCGTTCCATCCTCTGGGGATTACTGCCTGTCGACGCGGAGGCAGTGATTGTGCGCGGCCGACCACCATCCCACCACCACCGGGCTTCTTGAACAAATACCTTAAGCTTCGGCTCGGCGGGCTCGTATCGCCACAAGCCGCCTCAGCTCAACCCCGATCGCTACTCCACGCCGTCCGTCCGTCCGCACTCGCGAAGTCAAAGCCTTATGAGTTAGGGCCTCTCTTTAGCTTCAGCGTCATCATTGACTTTCAGTCCACAACTAGCAGCGTGTCCGGAAACCCGTTTGGCCCTGGATATGATTAACGAAATGGAGTATCAGCTGTTCGGTTGACAGGGAATTATTTTTTGAGTTGCTGAGCGAGATCACGGATGAGTCGAAAGTTTCGCGAATGGCAGCCGGATGCGAGTTGGTTGTTCCCGCCGTCGCCTCGAGACTGGCTGCCGGAAGAGCATCTGGTTTACTTTTTGCTGGACGTGACGGCTCTGATCGATGTTTCTCCCATCGGGGATGAATACGATACCGGCAAAGGCGGTCAGCCTCCCTTTCATCCGCGCATGATGCTCGTGCTGCTGCTGTATTCTTACCGCGTGGGCGTGTTTTCTTCGCGGAAGATCATGCCGCGATGCACCACGGACGCGGCCTTTCGAGTGATCGTGGGCGAAGATATTCCCAACTTTCGGCGCATTGCCGAATTCCGGGCGCGACATCTGAAACATCTGCCGTTGCTGTTTCTGGAAGTGCTTGTGCTGTGTCGCGAAGCGGGTCTGCTGCAGGTCGGACGACTGTCGCTGGACGGCACGAAAATCAAGGCGAACGCGTCGCGCAATAAGGCCATGAGCTACGATCGCATGGATCCGGAAGTTGAGCGACTGCAGCAGGAAATTGCCGCTCTTCTGTCTCGGGCCGACGGTGCGGATGCTGAGGACGACGACAAATTCGGTGATCTGCCGGATGACGAAATCCCACAGGAACTGAAACGTCGCGGAAGTCGACAGGCGAAGATTCTGGAAGCGAAGGCCGCGCTGGAAGAAGCGGCTCGGCAAAAGGCTCAGGACCATGTCGACAAGATGGAAGCGGAAGGTCGCAACCATCGCACTAACCCGGACGAAGCGGTTCCTGCCCCGAAGGCTCAACGCAATTTCACCGACCCCGAATCGAAGATCATGAAGACTTCGAACAAGGGATTCGATCAATGTGGAAACGCTCAGGCGGTGGCCAACGAACAGCAAATTATCATCGCGGCAGACGTCACCAATCAGGCGAACGACGTGCGTCAGGCGGTGCCAATGGTGGAACAGACGATCGCTAATCTGGACGCCGCGGGCGTTAAGGAAAATATCAAAGCCTTCACTGCCGACGCCGGCTACTTCAGCGAAGACAACATGGAAGCTGTGGATTCGAATGAACGCATCGATGACGCTTTCATCGCGACCGGTCGTCAGAAACACAACGACAAAGTGCCGGATGCTCCGAAAGGTCGACCTCCGAAAGCCCTGACGCCGAAACAAAAGATGGCTCGCCGCAACCGGACGAAGAAAGGGCGAGAAGAATACGCTCGGCGGAAGGTGATCATCGAACCGGTGTTCGGCCAGATTAAGGCTGGCCTTGGGTTTCGCAATTTCCTCCTGCGAGGCCTCGAGAAGATGAAAGGGGAATGGAAGCTTGTCTGCCTGACTCACAACTTACTGAAGTTGTTCCGGAGCGGTGCGCTGTCAGCAACGTGAAAAGGCGTTTGAGCGGCGGTTCGGGCGGAAGTCCTGTGGAACTCAAAGACCCGAACCTGTGTGGTCGACCTATTCTCCTCGCCAGTCCGACGACCATCTTCAACCAGCGGACCGGCGAATCAAATTCACGAAATTTCCAAATCCTTCGGCCACCCCCAAGAATTGCTTTCCGGACAGTCGGCTAGCTGTCGTCCTCGCGACGATTGCGTGGTGTGACCCGCGTGACTCAGCTTTTGCTGGGCGTGGCAACCGCTGGCACGGAAGATCCGTTTGTGGAATCCTCTTCGCCAGGCCCGGCGTCTTCATAATACGCGTCATCGTACTTTTTGTGAGAGTAGCGGCCATATCCGTAACCGTAGTCTTTATAGCGGTAGCGATAATCAGAGTAACGGTAACTTCCGTATCCGTACGCGTCGGCTTCTTCGACACCGTTGATGACGATACCGGCAATCACTCCTCCCACTTCTACGAGTTGCTCAAGTGCTCTGCCACCGAAGTCTCGCGTGTGCCGACTTAATCGGACACACAGCAGAACCGCGTCGGCTCGTGAAGCCACACTACACGGATCGTTCACGACCAGAACCGGAGGCGTATCCAGAATGACGTAGTCGAACTTCTCACGCAACACATTCAGAAGCCGGTCATATTCCAGCATCGTGAGCAATTCTGAAGGGTTCCGAGGGCGGTGACCACACGGCAGAGCGGACAGTCCGGGGACTTCCGTATCAACAATGGCATCGGCCAACTCCACGTCGCCTCGCAGCACATTCACAATACCGGTCTCATTGTTCACGCCTGTGAGTTTGTGAACCTTGGGGCGACGAAAATCGCTTTCCACAATGATGGTTCGCTTGCCCGATTGTGCAAGGCAGACAGCCAGATTGATCGCGAAAGTTGATTTGCCGTCCCCGGCGGCGGGGCTGGTCACCTGAATCACGCGACGATTGCCGCTCAGAGCGCTGAAACACAGCGAGGTGCGAGCCGTCCGGTAAGCTTCCGACGGACGTGAACTAGCAGCGTGTCCGGGAAGGGGATTATTGGCTTGGCCGTTGGGGTTGGAAAA
>CALFOL010000862.1 GCA_937919915.1 uncultured Planctomycetaceae bacterium | reverse complement strand
TGCCGGTATGGTTGGTCGCAGGTATCGTACGCCCAACGGTTCCAACCAGCCACTGTACACTTCGCCACAACCTCTGAAGCCCGAGAAGGTTATGTAGAACGACGACGAACTGCAACGATTTTGGCCGTTGTTAAGCAGACAAAGCGAATTCGAGCATTCCTGTTCCGTCTTTCACCACCATTTGTATTGTTTTGCCTACACGTTCAACAGCAGCCAGACCAGTGAAAAGAACGTTTCCGAAACGCCGATCCATTGTCTAATCGAGAATGGACTGCTGACCCCGCCACTTCTTCCGCTCAAAGATACTTGTTATGTCCATTTATCTCGTCGGAACCCTCGACACCAAAGGCCGCGAAATTCTCTGGATCAGGCAGCGGCTGATAGCCGCCGGTCACTCGTGTACGGTCGTGGATGCCAGTGTCGTCAGTGAACCTTTGTTCACTGCTGACATCGGTGCTGAGCAGGTTTTCGAAGCCGCTGGTCATTCTCTGGCAGAAATGCGAAGGGTTGCAGATCGAGGCCGTGCGATCACCGCCGCGGCTGATGGCGTCCGAACGGTGGTGCAGAAGGCAGCTGAACGGGGATCCGTCGATGGCATCATCGCGCTGGGGGGCTCGGCCGGCACAACAATTGGCACTGCGGCGATGCGTAGCCTTGCGCTGGATGTTCCGAAGATCATGGTCAGCACGATGGCGTCGGGGCAGACGCGGCCGTATGTCGGAGGTCGCAACATCATGATGTTGAATTCTGTCGTCGACATCGCTGGCATCAATCGTATCAGTCGCACGGTGTTGAGCCAGGCGGTTGACGCGATGGTCGGCATGCTGGCTGGCCGCAGCAAGGTGGAGGAATCGACGGATGACCGCCCACTAATCGCCGCTACTATGTTCGGAGTCACAACGCCCTGTGTACTGCACGCGCAGTCGATTCTGGAAGCTGCTGGCTACGAAGTCCTGGTGTTCCATGCGACGGGCAATGGTGGCGAAGCAATGGAAGGATTAATTCGCGACGGGGTGATTGCCGGCGTTCTGGATATCACGACGACCGAACTTGCCGACGAACTGGTCGGCGGGGTGCTGTCAGCGGGTCCAGATCGTTTGACGGCCGCGGCCGACATGGGAATCCCACAGGTGATTTCTGTCGGGGCGCTGGACATGGTGAACTTCGGTGCGAAAGAAACCGTGCCAGAGAAATTCAAGGATCGTTTGTTTTACGAACACAACGCCACCGTGACGCTCATGCGAACAACGATGGACGAATGTCAGGCGCTGGGCGAAGAGATCGGCCGCAAGGCATCAAAGTCATCCGGACCGGTGAGTGTGTTGTTTCCATCGCTGGGCGTGTCGGCGATCGACGTCGACGGCAAGCCATTCGACAACTGGGCTTTTCGCCTGGCATTATGGGCTGGTCTGCAGGCAACATGCGACAAGAACGTCGACCTGCAGCTGCTGCAGATGACGATTAACGATGAAGCATTTGCGGAAGCCGCTGCCAATCGATTACTACAAATGCTTGGGGACACCTGTGGTTGACGGTTAAGCAAATCGAAGATCTGACACTCGAATCACTTCTAATAACGGCATCTCATGAGTCTCTTCAAACGCTGTGACATTCTTGAACGTCTTCGCGGGAAAATCGCTGCGGGGCAACCGATCATCGGGGGCGGAGCAGGCACCGGTTTGAGTGCCAAGCTGGAAGAAGCGGGCGGCATCGATCTGATCGTCATTTATAACTCCGGACGGTTTCGCATGGGGGGACGCGGATCGCTGGCGGGATTGATGCCCTATGGCGATGCCAATGCCATCGTGATGGATATGGGACGGGAAGTGATTCCCGTGGCGACAAAGACACCTGTGCTGGCGGGCGTGTGTGGGACCGATCCGTTCCGGGTGATGCCATTGTTTCTGAAGGAAGTGCAGGCTGCAGGATTCTCCGGCGTGCAGAACTTTCCGACAGTCGGACTGATTGACGGAACCTTCCGCGCGAACCTGGAAGAGACCGGCATGAGCTATGGCCTGGAAGTCGACATGATTCGACAGGCAGCAGAACTCGATCTGCTGACAACGCCGTACTGCTTCAATTCTGACGAAGCGACTGCGATGGCTAAGGCCGGGGCGGATATTCTGATTCCTCACATGGGGCTCACGACGAAGGGCAGTATCGGTGCGCAAACCGCTTTGACGCTGGAAGAATCCGCCAAACGCGTTCAGGCGATGCACGACGCAGCAAAGAAAATCAACTCCGACATCATCGTGCTGTGCCATGGTGGACCGATCGCTGATCCAGAGGATGCTCAGTACATCCTGGATCACACGGAAGGTGTCGTCGGTTTTTACGGAGCCAGCAGCATGGAACGACTACCGGTCGAACCTGCAATCACCAATCGGATTCAGGAATTCACGCGGTTGAAATTCGGCTCCGAGAGAAAATAAGCAGGTGCTTTGTCACGTTGAGCCGGGCTGTCACGATGGTGATAGATACTCTGCGTGCTTCGACGTAGCATAAGAGATCAACTTTCACTCGACCGAAAACAACGCTTCGCTGAAGAGGTCGATCGGACCGATCGACCTTTTTTAAGAATGGTCAGTCTCATGTTTGATGTCCGCGTGATCTCCGCTGTCGTCGTTGCGATTACCGTATTGGGATGCACGGCAAAAAAAGATTCGCCCAGACCCTCGAAAGATGAGGAGCAACTTACCCTTGAGCTGACCGAAATGGGTGTCGAGACTCATGGTTGGGGCGGTGAATATGGAGTGGCCCTGACCGAGGATCACCTGACAAATCTGTCCCGAATTGCAGAAGTTCTCAGCAGCGCGTCAAGTGCCGTGCCGCCAATCGTGCTCGAAATCGACTGTGACGCGGCTTGCTCACGTGCATCGGTGTTTCGTGACGTTGAACAACTGGGCGGGTGTCGAACTCAGGGGCTTTGAGCTGACTGCATCTGCAGCAGAAGAACTTGGCCTCCTGCAAGAAGTGAGGGCGCTAAAGATTCGAAGAATGCTGATAGGTGCGAATTAGCCCTCACTGCCCTTGGTGGTCTGAAAAACCTGAGTTCTCTTAATGTGGAGGTCGTTGACGACATCTCTTTGGAAATGCCGTTCGGTCTTAAGGCGGAAACCATGGCATCGCTTGTTGCACCGGGCGATCCGGATTCTCTCGAGTTGGCAACTTATGTACACGATGCGCAAGGCAACACGCCCGACGTCCTTGCCGCGTTCCACTCCTGTCAGAATCTCCGTAAAATTGAAATAAGCGGCATCGCTGTTTCGAAAGACGTCTGTCTGGCGATCGAGTAAATGGAACAGCTTGAATCATTAACGCTCTACTTCTGCCAGGTGAAACACCCGCAGAGTCGACTGTTTAAAAAAGGATCACTCAGGCAGCTTCGAAACCTTTCCGTCTTGATGGTGGACATCAGCGGCGAACACCTTGCGTTTCTGAATGACTGTCCCGAGCTGCGTGGGGTCACCATCCACTCAAGTGAAAGTCTGGGTGATTCTGTCGCCTCTTCGCTGGCGAAGTGTCAGAAGTTGCAGTCAGTATCGTTAGACCCTACGCAGATCACGCACAGTGGCTTCAAAGCACTATGCGGCGTTCCGTCAATCGAAAAACTTTCCATTGAGGAGAGTTTGATTGACGACCTGGCTCTCGAAAGCATCGCTGCGCTAACGAAACTTCAGACATTGACGCTTGGCCATTCCCGCATTTCCAGTCGTGGGATCAGACTGTGTTCGCTGCCGACGAGCCTCACTGAACTTTCAATCTATCCGACACTGGTTCATGTAAAAGATCTGGGGGCGATGCCGAATCGTGTTCGAGAGATGCTAATGCAAAGCCTGACAAGTTCGTGGGGAGGCGGCCTTCGAGTCTGGGACGCGTCCACTGGAGACATCCGGATGCTTGGGGCTCGGAACTGCCGTGCAAGTGATCTGACGCTGCTCAATGACAGGAAAACAATCGTGGCAGACCTTGGTGGAATGCTGGCGTGGCTGGATCTCAAAACAGGTCGAAATATTCGGAGTTACACCTACGGCTTATCGTTTGGCAGCTTGACTTCCGCCGCCACCTGCCCGAATGGCGAAATCATGGCCGTAGGATCCGTCGACGAAATCAATATCATAGATCTCAACACAGGCAACACGACATTGACTCTGGCGACACAGGGTGCACAGCATAAGATCCGCTTTTCTGACGATGGACGGTATCTTGCAGTAGTGACCAAAAAACCGGAATCGTTCGGTTCGCAAACAAACATATTGGATCTTGACGATCACGGTAAGGTCATACAGTCGGTCGATGGTTGGGACGCCGTCCTCTCACCGAACAGCAAATATGTCGCCTTCCGCGACTCTGGATTTATCTATCAGATCGGCAGCAACGATCACGGCCTGAGTACAGAGAACCTGAACCTGCAGTTTCTAAATGACTCCCGAGCGATCATTGAGCGTCGCACCGCGACAACCCCCGAAATTGGACTGTTCGAGATCTACGACGTCGAAAATGAACGAAGACTGTCTCGACTTGATATCCATTCGGATGGTTACCGAAGCGTCTGGGCCGCTTCATCGGACGGCACACTTGTCGCAAAATGGGAGGACAAGTCGATCGTGGTCTACAATACAACCACTGGCCAGCGGCAAGCAACAATCGACGCTACACTGTGGGTGAATCACCCGGATGACGAGTTATCTGGCAGCTTTTTGTTCATCGATTCGAATACGCTGATCGGGACAATCAGCGATTTCGAGGCGACTATAATTGAGTTTTGTGTTCGAAGATCGCTCTGTTTCACACGACCCTGTCGTTCCTCATACCAGCCCGCACTGGGAAATGCTGAGTTGTCCATCACATTCCCGCAAATCAAGTCGTGAGGAATGACGATAAATCACGGTTCTCGTGCTGTTCCCGAATTCTTGCTGTAACACTCCCCACCGTTTTTCGCTGAGGTG
>CALFOL010000861.1 GCA_937919915.1 uncultured Planctomycetaceae bacterium | reverse complement strand
CTTGCCGGAGAGTGATCCGGACGGACCATAGAATTCAATTGACCCCAATACGCGAGTAAGCACCCGCTCACAAATAATCGCACATAATGAATGACCACCCCGTGCTTCAGGTAAGGATGATTCGAAGGTTATTATGTGCGAAAACATATAAGCGACGGCTTACCTACCGAATCGTAACGGGGCGAATTGTTCTGCCGCGGAGTCCCGGTTCCTCAGCACGTCTGGCCACGTAGATGTGAATGTGTTGGACTTCGACGTTCTCCACTAATGTGGACGAACCGATGAGTCGGCACAGATGATTTGACTCGGTGCGGAGACTCGGCTCATCCTTTGCCTCGGCCGGAAAGCTCTTCAAGTACGCGTCCGCCAATACACGAAGGGAAACGGATTTCTTTATCCGCGTGGCCTCCGAAAGCCTCCCGCCCGCATTGAGAAAGTTCCAGATCTCTTGAGAGGTGACTGCGGGACCAGGTGTCAGCATGCCCGTCCGTTTGTCGTCAGGCCGTCTCGCTGTGATGTCGTTCAATTAAGGACTGGACTTCGTGAAGAAATTCCGAAGACAGCCCCTTCAGAATATTCAGGCCATCGTGCTTTCCAGCGAATACCGGTTTCGTCGAGTGTCCGGACCAACCCCAAAACAGCGCGCCGGCGATCACAGGAAAGAACGCCAGAGCGATGAAATCCGAATCTACGGTTAGTGCCAGAAAGACGACGGCCACCAAAACAAGACCTGCCACGATCAACCAGCCCCGCCACTTTCGAATTCGCTTCTCTTCAGCAACAGCTTCCTTGGTACGAATGAACCAGGTGACTTCGATACGCTTCGTAAATCGCCACGCCAGCCAGCCGAAAACAGCAAGCAGAACGAGCGTAATGAAGAGCGGTGACGGCGGTCGAAGGGGTTGTAGACCAGCGATTTTGCAGGCCAGTTCCACTAAAACCGGGCCAAGGAAAAATATCAAAGGGATGAGAAGACCGAAGATCCCCGGGCAGCACTTTAGAGTCGCGGATCTGGCGACCAGATCGGCTTTCTGACCGGACTGGATGCAGATCTTTGGAAGGGCGATCTTATCTTCGCAGAGTATACACTCGTCCGAGACAAGGAACTCAATATCCGCGGCGAGTCCCACGTCGCCGACCATTGATTCCGGTGGGTGAAAAGGATTGTAAGCCGTTGTTTCGATGGTGGAGTCCTTGTACGTCACGCTCCCGCGTGACGGCCGGTGTTGAAGATCGTACCCGGAATGTCTCAGGCGTCAGCTGTGTCCGCTACGCCGGAGGGTACCCTACTGCACGCTGCCGTTCAGTAATTGGTTCAGAATCATATCGGAGTCCGGCTCTGGTCTCGGAAATTCCCCGTCCCACGCCACCAGGCCGCTGCGATCGATCAGAAAAACGGCTGGTCTTGTGCCCGCCGGCTTGTCCAGGGTCAGCGGTTCTACAATCGTTCCCCACATGCGATGCACAGAATTCTCAGCCGTCGCGGCAGCGTCAGACAGAATCGCAAACGGCCAGGACTGCCGTGAATTATTGCGGATCTCCTGTGGCAGAGCCGTCGACACCGCGAACACCATCACGCCCTCTTGCTTCAAAGCAGGGTAGAATTCCCGCAGCTGATTCAGCACGGGGCTGTTGTCTGGTCCGGCCTGCCCATCGAAGAACACCAGCACAATGCGGTGACGATTCAGGTAGGCTTCGAAATTCACGACCGTCGATTCCTGATCGTATAATTGGAACGATGGCGCCGGTCGACGCATTTCCGGCAGCTCGTCCGGGCTTGGTGTGCGATGTGGATTTGCGATCCGCCATGCACACAGACTGCCGATGATGACCGCGGCGGCGGGAAGAATCAGAAAGCGAGGGCGAAGCGACATGACGGATAATTTCAAATGACATGGTCAGTTCAGGCTCAAAAGAACGGGGCCTTGGCCCACCAGTCTAACAACAAAACGCTCAAGACCTTTACCGAAGCAAGTTGTCACGGTCGATTCGTGATAAGATGAAACAGCCCGGTTAACCCGCAGTTGATACGTTTTTCCCTCAGGCTGTCGACCAGAATTTCGCGACTCAAACAATGGCGTCAACCACCAGCGACGTGTCTCCAGCTATTCCGGCGGCGAACGAACGAATGTTGTTTCTGGATGCGATGCGGGCTTTTGCGTCCGTGATGATCGTGTGGCACCATTTCGCTCTTTATCAGCCGCTCAGCGCACAAGCGGAGCCGATTCTGGGACGGCTGGTGTACTGGTTTTCTGAGTACGCTCGCTCGACGCAGGTGTTTTTCGTGATTGGCGGCTATGTCATGGCCCGCAGCATGTCGAGCAAACAATGGAATGCGAAGGCCATTCGCCAGTTCATAGGGCAGCGCTATTGTCGGCTGGGGATTCCTTACCTGGGCGCCATCGCGCTGGCGTTGGTCGCAAATGCCTTTGGCCGTGGATGGTTGCCGGACAAAGTCGTGGGCTTGCCACCCGAATTGCGGCAGGTTGTGGCTCACCTGTTTTTGAGCAGGAATTTCTGGGTTACGAACACCTGTCAGCAGGTTTGTGGTTTATCTGCATCAACTTTCAACAGGGACTCATGTACGCCGCCGCACAGTGGGTCCGCGACATCGTGGCCGGGCTGCTGAAAGTGCCAGCCGCGACTACCTGGATCGACGTGCCGATGTTGGCAGGGTGGAGCCTTGCTCTTGTTTCGCTGTTTTACTTTAACCGCTATTCGGCCTGGGATTCGTGGGCCGTGTATTTCTTTCCCTACTTCTTCATGGGGATTGTTTTTCATCGGGCGCTGGCAAAACCAGGGTCACAGTGGATGTTCTGGATTTATCAGTTGGCGATCATAGCCGCCATGTTCGGAAAGACATCTTACAGCCTGTTCCTGGTGCATTTTCCGGTGTTGGTCCTTGTCGCGGGCGCCAGGGCTCGGCTTGGCTGGACGTCGGCACCGGCGGCTGTTGCCGGTTTGCTGGTGGGCTTCGCCGGGAGTGTGGTGACGGCATTTGCCTTTTACCGGTTCGTCGAACAACCGGCGGGGGCACTTACTCGAAGTCGGTAGCGAGTCTATTTGTCGACGGCCAACGCGAGGATTACTGAGGAAGCTGGTGCCTAATCAACCGTGAACCTGACAGTCGGGTTGTCGTTCCGGCGCGACAAAATCAGGATTGAGAATTTGTCCGGCAAACACTTTTCATCGACTCAAGCAGCTGTAGCATGGCGGGCGAGAATTGTTGGGTAATCTGAGGTGCGTGGAGAACGAATCCACTTTCCTTTCCCAAAGCCCAGGACATAATGTCCAGACCATAGCGGAATTGAACGGCAGATGTTCAATTGACCGCCATTCAGACCCACGACAGGAGAGTCGCTCGACGACGCGACGCATATGGCAAACCACTTTTTGTTTTTTGGCGGCATCCTTTGGGAATCGCGCCACTGACACCAGCCTCTGGAACGTTTCGTTCTGGCCCCTGCTCCCCCCGGTTTCGCTGCTTCCTCCCGATCACGTGTCCTCAACTGGCTGATTTTCCGCGCCAGATCCCCGCTCAGACACCGCATCGGATGACCTCCACGTCCTTCCATTGCTTCGGCCGCGGCAACTCCGCCGCCGAGTCCACACCCCGTTCGGCTTTGGCAGTCGGACGGTAAAAATCATTTCGAATATTTCGGCGAGAGAGTTTACAACAGTGAAGATTTTGAAAATCAAGAACCTGACCGGGCCGAACATCTGGGCCAATTTTGCCGTGCTTGAAGTGTGGGTGGATCTGGAAGCGTTCGAACAGAAACCATCCGATCTGCTGCCGGGATTTAACGATCGGCTGATGGCCTGGTTGCCGACGATGATCGAACATCGCTGCAGCGAAGGTGTGCGCGGCGGCTTTTTCGAAAGGCTGCGTCGCGGAACCTGGCTGGGGCACATTCTGGAACACGTCACGCTGGAACTGCAGTCGTTGGCCGGGCATGCGGTGGGCTTCGGGCGAGCTCGCGAGACATCAACCAGCGGCACCTACCGTGTCGCGATTGAATACCGGGAAGCCGAAGTCGCCAAAGCGGCCGTGGATGCAGCGTTTCGATTATTGATGGCGGCTGTCGAGGACGCTCCCTTTAACGTGATCGCCGAAGTCAACGTCCTGCGAAACCTTGCGGAAGACGTCTGCCTGGGTCCAAGTACGCAGTCGATCGTCGACGCAGCCATAAGTCGCGGCATCCCGTGGCGACGACTCACGGAAGGTAACCTGATTCGGTTCGGTCAAGGCCGCCAGCAGCGAAAAATTCAGGCCGCAGAGACCGACACCACCGGAGCCATCGCGGAATCAATCGCGCAGGACAAAGAACTGACGCGGCGACTGCTGGGCGAAATTGGTCTGCCGGTTCCAGAAGGCTACCCCGTCACCAGCCTGGAAGATGCGATTGAGACGGCCGAATACATCGGCGGCGCTGTCGTCGTCAAGCCGCAGGACGGCAATCAGGGTCGTGGAGTCGCCACCAATCTGACGACTGTCGCACAGATCACGGCGGCCTATGAAGCGGCGAAACAGGAAGGCGATTCGATCCTCGTCGAAAAATACATTCCCGGCGATGACTATCGTGTCCTGGTGGTGGGTTCGAAGCTGATCGCGGCGGCTCGCCGAGAACCCGCCCATGTCGTTGGCGATGGCGTTCGCAGTGTTGAACAGCTGGTTTCAGTGGTGAATGCTGATCCTCGACGCGGTTCCGGACATGGCGCCGCACTGACACGATTGAAGTTCGACGCCATTTCGCTGGCCGTCCTGCATGATCAGGGACTGACTCGCGAAAGCATACCGACCATTGGACAGAAGGTGCTGCTGCGTCGGAACGCGAATCTCAGCACGGGCGGCACAGCCATCGACATCACAGCAGAGATCCATCCGGACTTTGCCGCGCGAGCCGTCGAAGCCGCTCAGGTGGTGGGTTTGGAAATCGCCGGCATCGACATCGTGGCCGTTGATCATAAGAAACCACTCGACATCGAAAACGGAGCCATCATTGAAGTCAACGCAGCTCCAGGACTGCGAATGCATCTGGATCCTTCCGCCGGTAAACCTCAGCCGGTCGGTGACGCTATCATGGATTTGCTGTACCCGGTCGGCCAGACGGGGCGTATACCGGTCGCAGCAATCACCGGGGTTAACGGAAAGACCACGGTTACTCGGCTGGTGGCTCACATTCTGCGGCAGGATGGACGCATGGTTGGGATGACCTGCACGGATGGCATTTGGATGGGCGATCGTCGCGTCGATAACGGCGACTGCAGTGGTCCCCGAAGTGCTCAAGCCGTGCTGGCTCATCCGCACGTTCAGGTGGCCGTACTGGAGACAGCCCGCGGCGGTATTCTGCGAGCGGGTCTGGGTTTCGATCGCTGCGATGTGGCCATCGTGACGAACATTGGCGAAGGTGACCACCTGGGACTCGATGGCGTTGATACTCTGGAAAAACTGGCACTGGTCAAACGCACCATAGTCGACGTGGTTCTGCCGGAAGGAACCGCAGTGCTGAACGCGAACGATCCGCTGGTCGTGCAAATGGCTCCGAAGTGCCCCGGCAAAGTGCTGATGTTTGCACTGGACGAACAACACGCGGAACTGGCTGCTCATCGGGAAGCCGGCGGTGCCGTCATCTTTGTTCGGGACTCTGGCATCATTCTGATCAGCGACGGCCACGAAATCCTGATCGCCGATCTGGGCAGCGTTCCGATCACGGTCAACGGAGGGGTGAAGTTTCAGGTGGAAAACGTACTGGCGGCAGCGGCCGCAGCGTGGTCGATGGGGATTTCGCTGAATCAGATTCAACAGGGACTGCTCACGTTTCTGCCCGACCTGAAACATTCTCCCGGTCGTTTCAACGTGTTGCAGATTCGTGGAGCCACCGTCGTTGTCGACTACGGCCACAACCCGTCCGCACTGGACGCGCTGATTCAGGCGGTCGAACCGCTGCCAGGAAAACGCCGCAGCGTGGTTTATTCGACGGCTGGTGATCGGCGCAATTGTGACATCGAACGCCAGGGAGAACTGCTGGGGAACTCCTTTGATGAAGTGTTCATCTACGAAGGACACTACAAACGCGGTCGAGCGGATGGAGAAACGATCGCGTTGTTCGAAGCGGGACTGAATCGCGGAAGTCGAGTCAGCCGGATCGTAGCGGTAGAGGGAGCTCTGAACGCCTGCGAAGCCGCGCTGGAGAATCTGCAGCCAGGCGATCTGCTGTTGATGCAGGCGGACCAGGTCGACGAAACACTGGAGTTCCTTGAGCGGTATCTGAACCCATGTGTTGCGGTGGCAGAGACAGCGCCCGATGATGATGATGACGACGTCATACCGTCTGGCCGTCAGCAATCGGAGAGTGCCGTTCTGACAGCGGCAGCCCCGGACTGTTCTGCCGTTCACGATCGATTGTCTGTCCGGCAGCCGTCATTGGAAATGATATGAGCGATCCGGAAGCAGCAAAGACGCCACCTGTCGCGCGGTCGTTGTGGCGACTGCTGAGCTTCGCTTCTGCGCGGTGGAAGCACATCCTGCTGGGTTGCGTACTGTCTGTTCTGGCGACCGGTGCGGCACTGATTCCGCCGTACCTGACGATGCCGTTGCTGGATAAGGTGCTGATTCCATTCCAAAGTGGAGATGATTCGCAGCGTGATCAGGTGTCGTGGTATCTGGGCGGCCTTGCGCTGGCCGCAATCGCTTCGTGGTTGCTGTCGTGGGCTCGTACATGGATGCTGGCCTGGACGGCCGAACGGATTGTCGCCGATCTGCGAAACCGCACGTACGCTCACCTGCAAACGCTGTCGATGGACTTCTTTTCGCAATATCGCACCGGCGATCTGATTGCGCGTATCAGCAGCGACGCGGACCGGCTGAGCACTTTTCTATCACTGCACGTCATCGACTTCACCGCCGACGTGCTGCTGGGCGTGATGAGCGCCTGTGTGTTATTCAGCATTGATCCCACGCTGGCCATGGTGACTCTGCTGCCGCTGCCGTTTATCGCCTGGTTTGTGCAAAAGATTCGCAATCATTTGCGGGACCGCTTTACCGTCGGCACTGAAGCCATGAGTGCTCTGACAAGCGTGCTGGCGGATACCATACCCGGTATCCGAGTCGTGAAAGCGTTTGCTCAGGAACGTCGCGAAGTCCATCGTTTCGAAGCCGCCAGTACCGCCGTGGTTGATGCCAACGATCGGGTGAACCGCACGTGGTCGTTCTTCGGTCCCGTCGTTGCGTTATCGACCGATATCGGCTTGCTGGTGGTCTGGTTTTTTGGCGTGCAGGCCGTGTTTCAGCAGCGAATCACCGTGGGAGTCCTCACAGCATTCGTCGCCTACATCGGCCGCTTTTATGCTCGGCTGGATTCCATGAGTCGCATGACCGCCGCAACGCAGCGAGCCGCCGTGAGTGCGTCGCGACTGTTTGAAATTCTCGACCGTCGCACGGAAGTTCCGGAACCGACCAATCCCGTGCCTCTGCCTCACGTATCCGGAGCTATTGAAATCGACAGCGTGAGCTTCGGCTTCGGCACACGACCGATTCTGAACGACGTGAGTCTGTCGATTCGTCCGGGAGAACTGATTGGACTGGTCGGCCCCAGCGGTGCCGGCAAGACAACTCTGGTGAATCTCATCTGCCGCTTCTTTGACCCCGCGACGGGCACGGTGAAGGTGGATGGAATCAATGTTCGAGATCTGCGGAAGCAGGATCTGCGACGACATATAGGGTTGGTATTGCAGGATCCGTTTTTGTTTTTCGGCACCGTCGCCGAAAACATTGCGTACGGTCGCCCCGATGCATCGCGAGAAGACGTGATCGCCGCCGCGAAAGCCGCTTTGGCCGACGAGTTCATCTGCAGTCTGCCGGATGGCTACGATTCCGTTGTCGGAGAACGAGGCAACCTGCTGTCCGGCGGCGAACGTCAGCGAATCAGCATCGCTCGCGCTCTGCTGGTGGATCCCCGGATTCTGATTCTGGATGAAGCAACGTCGTCTGTCGACAACGAAACGGAACGCGACATCCAGATGGCATTGGACAACCTGATCAAAGGCCGAACGACAGTCGCGATTGCCCACCGCCTTTCAACACTGCAGGAAGCCGATCGACTGATCGTGCTGGATCATGGTCGCATTGTCGAAGAGGGCACTCACGAATCGCTGCTGTTGTTGAACGGAGTCTATCGTCGCCTGTACGAAGCTCAGTTCCGCCCCGATGCGAACGTGAGCAAAGCAGAACCAGCATTGAAATAACAAAACGACCGCAACGATTCCCGAAGAAAGTCGTTACGGTCGTTTCGCGGAAATGGTACCCAGCCACCGGTCTCGCGGACTATTCACCCAGCCAGCTACCCAGAACGTTCGCTGTCGTGTTCTTTGAAGCTACAGGCGTCGCTGACGTGGCAGAACCAAAGTCCTTTTTGCCAAGGCTTGTCAGACGAGCCACATATTCCATCGTGCTTTTCAGAGTCCGTGGTGTTGCCGTGGCGTCCAGTTTACAAACATACACAATCAGGTATTCGCCATCCTTGTTTTGTTCAATCGTCCATGATCCCAGCTTTGTGCGACTATTCTGTTCCAGCAACTTCATTTGAATTTCAAGGCTCGGTACTTCCTTCATCGAAGCAGCCAGCGACCAGACTCGGCGAACATCCGCCTGTTCAAAGTATTCGACATCCTTCGCAACAAAAACGGACTGCTCAGTTTTGTCTTTCTGGGTGAACGAGACTTCCAGCAGATCCTCCTGAACCTGCTTATGTTTCAATTCCGCCTGATCAAGCACACTCACAACAGGCAGCGGAGCTTGTTTCCAATCGCTGTTGATGAACGCTTTCACTTCCGAGATATCGACGTTGTAGCTGATCAGGCTGCCTTTTCGCGAAGTGGCCTGAGCGATCGCAACCAGTTCACCCTTGTCGCTGACGACAGGTCCGCCGCTGTCGCCGGAGTTCACAGGTGATTGAGTTTCTACAACCAGAAAATCATGTTCACCGGCTCCGGTACGGAACTGCTTCTGATAGACCGTGCGAACAGTTCCTGAGTTGAAGACCCACAGTGCCCCGGAAGCACCAGGATTACCGATGGACTGCACGTCTTCGCCCTGAGTAATGCCAGCCTCGGCCATTGGCAGAGCTGCGACCCCTTCCGGCAGTTTGTCGAGTTCGATCAGCGCCAGATCTCGCTTGCGATCAACCGCCAGCACTCGACCGCGGACACTGATCTTCTTGACGTTATCAGTGTAGTGATCACGATCAACAATCAGTTTGCCGTCTTTGAAGTCCGGGAAGAAGATCACAGCTGTGCGAGCTTCACCGATGACATGAAAGTTGGTGATGACCAGCTTCTTTTCCGCGTCAACCAATACACCGGTCCCGGTCGAAATCGCACCATCCGATTTCGCCAGCACCCACGTGGTTGCTTTCAGCGTCTTATTGAAGATTTCGCCATCCGCTTTGGCTGAAGAAACACAGCTGGCGATGACAGCCAGGCACATAACACTTTTTGTGGCGAGTGAGTTGATTGCGAGTTTCATGAGAGCACCATTTCCGATGGAGTGAGTTTTGAAAACGAGGCACTTTGCCTCGTCGATCACCTCAGCG
>CALFOL010000860.1 GCA_937919915.1 uncultured Planctomycetaceae bacterium | reverse complement strand
GCTGGTCAGTCAGCTCCGGGGTCACACTCGAATGCCTGGTCGAGCTCCGGCCACCCAAAAACCACGATTTTCAGCAATCCTGCGGCGCGTGCGGTGGCAATGCGGTTCCCCAAGAAACGTGGCTCCGCTCGCATGACGGAGAACTTACGCATGGCTTCGTGGTGCTATGCGATCTCGGCCTCTCCGTTTAATGAGTCGCTGTCCAGAAACGGGCGGAATGGCTTGTGACCCGAGGTTCCGGGCTGTAGCTTGAGCGGCTTTGATTCCCAGTGGCAATGCGGACAGTCTGCTTTCCCGAAGCGGCGCACGGAATGCGGATGACCTTTGATTTGAAAAGCGGTCTCATGAGACGTGGACGATTGTTGATTTGCCTGGTAGTGACACTGCTGTGCCAGTCGGTTTCCGTTGCCCGGTTGTTGGTTACCAATCACGAGGATCGGTCGACGGTTCGTTATCCGGTTGTCCTGCTGCGAGGCACGCTGCCCGCAAAGAGTACGGGGTTGCAGGTTTCTGTGGGGGAAAAGACGTTCTCAATCTGCCGGCAGGCTGGGCAGTTCAAAGTACTGGTCGAACTGACCGCGGGCGAAAACCTGATTCGGCTGCAGGCGGAGAATCCGGACGCAGATCTGCAGCTGAATATCAGCTATGTCCCACAAACGAATCCGTACTACGTCCGTGTCATCTGGATGACGGATTCCTCGGGAGACACGCGATATGCTGCACCCGGAGCAGAAGATCCTCAGGATTACGAATCCCGCCTGCGAACGGCCGCGATCCTGATGCAAACTCTGACCGCCGAACGAATGCATGATCTGGGGCGGCCACGTAGGACGTTTCGCCTTGAACGAGATGCAGCAGGGCAGGTAATTGTTCATACGCTGAAGGCGCCGGAGTCTGCTGAAGACTACTATGGGATGGACGACCAACGCTGGTGGCGCGAAACCGCGCAGTGGCTGAACAAAGATCATCCAGATCCTTTCGCAAAAAACATCGTGCTGGCCGCGTTCACTCGCAAAGACGCACGCACCGGCGAGATGAAAGCTCATACCGCTCTGGGTGGCGGGAATCTCGGGCTGTTCGGCAGTGCTTCGTTGTTCTCGTGGCCGGCCGGACTTCATCAGGTGGTGCCAACATTCGAAAACGATTCGAACTACGAAACCACGAATGTTCACAACGACAGCGTCGGACGAAACACCATCTGGGGACTCGCTTCAACCACAATCGGAGCGACCCTGCATGAGATGGGGCACACCTTTGATCTGCCGCACTGCAACGATCCGATGGGCATCATGACTCGCGGATTCGACCATTTTAATCGTGTCTTTACGTTTCAGGATCCTGTGAGTGGCAGAAACCGCGAACCACTAAGTTTCAGCCAGCAACAGGAAGCCTACTTTGCTCCGATTAGTGCTTCGTATCTGCAACTCAGCCGGTGGTTTCAGCCAGACGTCGTCGAATACCCAGACAGGCGACCTTCGGAAATTTCGTACACCAAAGAGTCAGGCGAGATCGTCGTAGAAGCGGAGTCCGGAGTGGCGTGGGTTGGATTTTGGGTGGATTCCAATGTCTACGCGTTTCTGGAGTTTTCCGGAGACGAACGCAAGACGTCCATGACATTCTCCCAGGACCAGACTTCCATGTTATTGGACGGCAAAAAGTTGAGCACGGTGACGACGATCTCCGCTGACGGCGTTTCGGCGCGCCTGGCGATCCCGTAGAGCGTATTGTTGGTTCGGTTCGGCCGGACTGTTTTGCCATGACCTGGACGGGAAGAGACTGTGGCAGCCGGAACTCGGTGAAGCTATTGTCGGATCAAGCCTTGGAGAAGGTACATTTCTTCTCCGCTGCTCTACGATGACTTGTTGTACTTTAGTCAGTCGAATCAAGGCATCCTGCGGTGTTTGGATTCGAAGACGGGCGAAGTAGTCTTTGGCCCGCAGGGGCCCCTGCGGACTTTCTAACATTTACGCGTCGCTGGTCGGCGCCGGCCAGCGAGTCTACGTCACCGGACGAAGCGGAACGACTGAAAATGCGATCAGCTGCGAATTGCGGCCCGATGCACTTCGCTGCCAAAGATGGAAGACAGTTCCAGTCGCCTGAGAGCAACATCCAGCACGAACAGCACGGCAGCCAATGACAACAACCACGGCCACAAAGGGACGACGGACACGGCAGACTCTGTGGCCAGAGGAGTGAAAACCGATCTCGGGTCAGGCTGATAATCGCCGCCGCTGAGTTCCGCGAGCGACGTCAACAGTGCCGTATTGGTATTCCGCAAACGCAGTTCGTCCGGATAGCCGACGACGACTCCTCGCGATTGCTGATGGATCGTTTCTCCTGCTACCGTTTGAGTGACTTGAACGTTCCAGGCGCCGGTCTCAGACATTTTGACGTCGGCCTCATATCTTCCTGGTGCGGTTTGCCGCAGCAGCATTGATTCTGTCCGAAGTTGCGGATCTGCGATGGTTAGCCGAGTTGTGGCCTGATTCAAAAACTGGCCGGAAGCATTCACCGCATCAACAACGATATGCGCCACTTCGCCATCCTGCTGGATGTCGATTGCCATTCCCTGGCTGTCAGACTTCTTCAGACAGAAACGCACGATCTGTGCCCAGAACTTATTGAAGCCCTCCCACGATAGCCAATCGGCAGCCCAGCGATTTCGAGCGTCAGAAGTGAACGCCACTGACATCCCCAGACCATATCGCCACCAGCTCAGGACAGGATCCTGTGTCTCTGGATGGACTAAAATCACTTCGCTGGTCGGCTTCGGTTGAGTCACCACATATCCCAGCAGGAAAGGAGCGTCATCCATGTTGATGCCATCCAATACGGGAGTCGCTCGCACCAACAGCGGCAAAAACGGATCTTCGTTGATCGCTGACTTGCTGGCTGTGATTGTTTCTTTGGCGAAAACCTGCGGAACCGACGTTGCGTCGGTACAAAAATAGGCACGACCATTGCCGATTTCGGCGATGCGTCTTAGCAGCGGTTCATCAACTTCGCCAAGGCCAACGCTGGAAACTGTGATTCGCATGGCGGCCATATCCTGGGCGATGCCTTCGAAATCACCTGGCGTCGAATGACCGTCGGTCAGGATGATAACATGCTTCAGCTTGGCTGATGTTGACCGCAATGCTCGAAAAGCTTCCTCCATCGCCGGATAGAGCGTCGTGCCGCCTCCGAGTTCGATCGCCGAAATCCTGTCGATCACGACCGACTTCTGTGAAGCCGACGTCATTTCACTCACCCAATACGGCATGCCGTCGAATGCGATCACACCAATCTGGTCTTTGTCGCCGAGCAGCTCGACTGTGCCGCGCGCTGCATCTTTGGCAAGTTCCAGTTTTTGCCCGCCCATGGAACTCGACTTATCAATAACCAGCACCATCGCCAGGCCAGGTTTCTCTTTTTCCTTTTCGAAGTCACTCCGAACAGGCAGCACGTCTTCTACAACCGTTTTGTAGTAGCCGCCCAGGCCAAATGATTCGTCTCCACCCAACATGATCAACCCGCCGCCAACTTCCCGCACAAACGCTCGCAGCACGTCCATCTGCTTAACGTTCAAGTCATTGGCCGGAATGTTCGACAGCATCACCACATCGTAGTCCTGCAGTTCCGCCAGCACATCGGGCACAGCCTGCGGCGGCCGAACATCAACCTGAATGCCTTCTTCCGTCAGCGCCCATTCCAATGCCTGCGCTGCTTCCGCAACACGTTCGACCAGTAGCACGCGTGGCTTACCGGCGGTGTGCACCAGTCCGGACGCTGAATTGTTGTCCAGCAGCGTGTCGTTGAAAATGTTCGGTAAGGCGCCATGCGCCGCATCGGGGCGAACGATGCGTGCGGTGAACTGAGTGGCTCGGTCGATTTGCTGAGAGAATTGAAAGCGGTTCTCCCCTTCAGAAATCTTCCGTCGTTCAGAGTGGATGAGATAGTCACCACGAAACACTTCCACCACAACCTCATCGTCATGATTCGCGTCGACGACGACTTCCACGTTAAATGGACTGTCGACGGCGACCTGAGTCGGAACATTAACTGCCGATACCTGTAGTTCAGGCTCAGTCCGGGTCGCCAGCGGCACTGTGGAAACGCGGACCCGACGTTCGGCAATTGCCCACGTTGCGTCACCGAAGGTTTCGTTTCCATCAGACAACAGGATGACATGTGGTACAAATTCTGCCGGGATCCCGGCCACAGCCACCTCGATCGCTGACTGCAGATTCGTTCCCAGGCGAGACATTTCGTCGCCGGGGGGGCCGGACACCGTGTTGACTGAGTTGCGAAACTCGCCCGGCTGCGCAGCAAACGGCAGCACCGCCCATTGGTCGTTCGGTCGACCTTCTGTCGCTGCTTCGACGAAGTCGTCGGCCTCCAGTCGAAAAGTGCTGCCAACGCTCAGACTTTCGTCCACCGCAAATACAACAAAGGTCTCCCGCGTCCCGGTCATCAGGATCAGTCCGCTAAGCGACATTACCAGCAGCGTCACAATTGTAGAACGCACGATTAGAGAAGCCAACATCTGCCGTCGCGGCAGGTCCACAAGACTCCTGCGAAACAGGAGCACCAGTATTGGAAGGACGAAAAGTCCACACAGCCACCATGGTCGGACAAAATGGAGTTGTGGCCACCAATCGGGCATGGGGTTCTCTAAAGGAATGCGCACTGCGAAAGTCGGAGATCAATCGGGTTCACAGTATAGCGGGCTGGCAGGCAAATGGGATTGTCTGTCAGAGCGTTTCCAGCCACGCCGTCAGCAACGCCGGGTAGGATTCGAGGTCGTCTTTGTGAGACATTTCCGTGACCGTGTGGATGTACTTCACAGGGCAGGCGAAAGATACTGTTCGAACCCCGCTGCGACTGCGTTGAATCGCTGCCCCGTCCTGACCGCCTCGTGGTAGAATCGCCCGCTGGTACTTGATGCCCTTCTGTGCAGCGATCCGTTCCAGATCTTCGATCAAACCGATATCGCTGATCATCGATGAATCCATCACGTGCAGTGCAACACCGTCTCCAGGCACAGTGACGCGATCTTCATCCGGCACGCCGGGCGTCTTGCAGCACAGAGTCGTGTCACAGGCAATGCCGATGTCCGGATCAATTCCAAACGCCGCAGCGGTTGCTCCGCGAAGACCAACTTCTTCCTGAACGGTCCATGCGGCATAGATGTCGCAACTGTGGTGGCTCAGGTTTTCAAGGGCTCGAATCTGCGCCCAGCAGCCAACTCGGTTATCCAGGCACTGTGACACGACGTAGTCACCAACGTGGTGGAACGGTCCGTCGAGAACCACCATGTCGCCAATCTGCACTTTTGCACGAACGTCATCGGCGGAGATGCCGAGATCAACAAAAAAGTCGCCGATCAGTGGAACCTTCTTTTTCTCTTCCTCAGTCGCAATATGAATCGGCCGCCCACCAGGATTCATAACACCCGGCAGATCGCCATCCTTTGCACAGACGCGTACGGTGCGAGCGAACAGATTGCGCGTATCAAAACCACCCACAGGGTTCAATCGCACAAAGCCGTTGTCATCGATGTGCCGGACCAGAAAACCGATCTGGTCCATGTGAGCGGCTAACATCACCTTGACGGGTTTGTCGACCGCCTGGCCATCAAGCGGCCGAGCCTTCCGAACAGCGATCAATGAGCCCATTGCATCTGTGTGAATTTCATCGAACAGAGTTTTTGCGGTGACATATTCTTCAATGACCGCCCGAATCCGTGCTTCTCGGCCGGGAACAGATGGTGTTTGTGTGAGTCGTTCTAATAGGTCCATGAAAGTCTTTTCCTGCGTGGAATCTGATCGGCCAGTCTTGGTGCGGGTTATAGCGTTCCAACTGCAAATTCCCAACTGCCGCGATTGACCAAAACGCGGCAGGGTGCAGGTCTCCGCCCCAGCAAACGGCTTCCACCAGTTTTCACGGCGAAAACTCCACCAATACGGTGCCCGGTGGCCGGCCAGCTTATTATGAAGGCACTCGATAAAAACGCGGACGGAAAGCTCCAGAAATCTGAAGTGCCTGAACGAGCCAGAGGCCGCATATTCCAATTTGCGGACCGAAACAACGATAAGGTGATCGACGAAGAAGAAATGCAGCAAGCGTTAAAGATGCTGCAAAGGGGTCAACGATGAGTAGTCACAAAACAACAGTCCATCTCCCACGTGACTGGGGCTTCCAGCCGCAGTCTTCGAAGCGAAATGAACTGCGGCTGGCAGCCCCCCACTCGACTATTTTTGGTCGAAGAAAAAAGTCTGCTCAGCGGTTCCGCAAAGCAGTTGTTTCCGTTCATCGTCGGTCACGAAATCGATTTGATCTCGGATGAGCCCAATGGACGCAGCGTAATTGTTGCCGTCATCCAATTGATACGGGCAATCGCTGGCCCACATCAATCGCTGTGCACCGAAGCTTTCGAATAGCTGTTTGATCATTGGAATCAGTTCGTGATGCGGCGGCGTTTTCTTTCCGAGGGCATAGTACGCAGAGATTTTGACTTTGACGCCACGATGTCGACTCAGGCGACACAACTGATCGACATCCGCATCCCGGATCGTGCCGTCGACTCCAATCCTCGCGAAATGGTCGATCACGACGGGCGTTTCCGGATGCCTGACACAGGCTGCTTCGACTTCAGCCAGGTTTTCGACATTGATCAAGCAACACATCGGTTGCCGCGTCAGTGCTGACGTCGTCCACATGTCTTTCATGCCGTCTGTCTGCAACCAGTTTGTGATTCCTTTCCGAGGCCTGATTCGAAATCCCGTCACTCCCTGCTTAAGGAACTGTCGCATGGCCTTGCCAGCATTGGGGCGAAGATCATCAACCATTCCTACCACGCGAAACACTTGCGGATGCCTGCGCCACGCATCGATCAGATAGGCGTTGTTATATCCGTGAAACATGGTGTGCTGAATCAACACCACGCGTCCAACACCCTCGGGCTTCGCAATAGCCAGCAGCTGATCATCTGTGAAACTCCTGGGAGCCAGGTCTTCGATGGTCATCCCCGGAGACAACTTGAACGTACTTGTGTCTGGCGTCCAGATGTGCGAGTGAGCGTCGATCCACGGCAGTGACGTTTCGTCAGCCAGGTTTGCGGCAGTCGTCTGAGACAGGGCGGTTGCTCCCAGCGTTGCCAGGCTGCCAGCCAGAATTGCACGTCGGGTTTGTGGGGAATCGGAATTCATATCTGCAGCCTTCGAATTGACTATCTTTGATTCGCAAACGATAGACATATGCTATCAGATCCGTCTGTGAGACACCAAACGCTGCAGGGATATGGCTAGACGTAGGGTCATTCAGCAGGAGTGTCAGCGACTGAAGAATCTCTGCGATGGCGCGTCTCCCACACCACAGATCCTGCGATTCCGCTCAGAGCTGCCAGAAATTTGCCCGTGGTCGAGCGCAGCCAAAAAACACCGGACCAGGCTGCGACAAAGCCCTTCCCCGTGAGTCGCTGATACCAACAGGCTCACCAACCCGGCACGCTGGACCTACCGTTTGTGGAGAACTTCTGTCACACTGAGTGCGTTGCCTTTCTCTCAGGAACGCGTCGATGTCATCCGCTGAACAGTATCTTAAACCCGAAGTGATTCAGAGTATCGCTCGACTTGATCTGCGCGCGAAATTCATCGTGGAGGGTTTCCTGTCTGGATTGCACGCCAGCCCGTTTCAGGGGTTCAGCGTCGAATTCAGCGAACATCGACGGTACAACCCCGGTGATGATCCGAAAGATATTGACTGGCAGGTCTTCGCCAGAACCGACCGCCTCTATGTGAAACGGTATCAGGCCGAAACCAACATTACGGGCTACGTGCTGATGGACCTGTCGCGCAGCATGGCGTACACGTATCGCCAAAAGCTGAGTAAGTTCGACTATGCGATTTGTCTGGCAGCTGCCATCAGCTACCTGATGATCCATCAGCAGGATCCAGTCGGTCTGATCACCTTCGACGATCAGCTAAGGCACTCCCTTCCGGCGCGCAGTCGCCGTTCTCAGCTGGGCAATATTCTGGCAGTGCTGCAGCAGGCCAGGCCGGTTGGGAAAACGAACATTGGCGAAAATCTGAGGCGTGTCGCCGCCATGATTCGACATCGCAGCTTGATGATGTTGATGTCGGATCTGCTGGCGGATCCCGATGAGGTGATCGATAGTCTGCGAATGCTGCGATACGCCGGTCACGACGTCATTCTGTTCCATGTGTTGGACGAAGCGGAAGTCACCTTCCCGTTCTCCGGCAGTGTGGATTTGCTTGAGCCCGAGAGTGACGATCATCAGATCGTGGATGCGGAAGGCATTCGAGGCGACTATCTGCAGGCGTTGAACGAGCTTCGAGAACGCTATCGGCAGGAGTGTTTCGCCCTGGGTGCCGACTATGTTCCACTGGATACCAGCATGCCGTTCGACAAAGCGCTGACGGAGTATCTGTACCAGCGACAGGGACGGTGCTGAGTTGTCGGGCGGGGATGGCTGTTGTTCGCACCGCGATGTGGCTCTGGTCTGCAGTCCAACAATTCACTGCCGACGGCCTGGCAATTTGCGGACAAAGTCCTTAACGTAGGGCCTCCAACACTCCCCCGTCCGATTATCGGGGGCACTACATAGGGGTCATTCGTAAAAATGTCAGACATCGCTATCGAAGTTTGGGATGCCACTGGAAACAAGCGGCAGTCCGTTGAGGTTCCTCACGATTCGCCCGTCAATCGAGTGATCGCGGTCCTTGTTGACCGCATGAATCTTCCGCGACACAGTCCGGACGGTCAGTTGATGAGCTACAAGTTTCATCACAAGTCCAGCGGACGGCAGCTGCTGGATTCCCAAACCCTGTTTGAAGCCGACGTTCAGAACGGCGATATTCTGCGACTTCAGCCGGAAATTACTGCGGGCGTTTCCGCTGGAGAGTGACGTGTCATCTTGAGTGAGGACATTATTAGACTCGGTGACACCACTGCCGAGGATGGACGTTTTTCGCGGTTTGAGCTGATTGGCTGGTGGGACCAGCAGAAACTGAGCAACTCGAATGTTGTCGTGATCGGGGCCGGTGCGATTGGCAACGAGCTCGTCAAAAACCTGGCGCTGCTGGGCATCGGAAATCTGTTCATTGCCGATTTGGATACGATTGAAAACTCCAATCTGTCTCGATCAGTGCTCTACCGCGCAGCCGATTGTGGGCGTCTCAAAGCAGACGTCGCCGCAGAACGTGCTCGGGATATTTTCCCGGAGATGAAGACGCAGTCGTTCAACGGCAACGTCGTGTACGACCTTGGGCTCGGCATCTATCGCTGGGCAGATGTCATCCTGGGAGGGCTCGATAATCGCGAAGCTCGGGTGGCGATCAATCAGTCGACCGCCCGCGCCGGCAAGGTCTGGATCGACGGGGCGATCGAACGACTGGAAGGGTTTGCTCGCGTGTTTAATCCGGCCACCGGGCCATGTTACGAATGCACCATGAGCGACGTCGACTGGAAGATGCTGGAAGCTCGTCGCAGCTGCGCCCTGTTAAGCCGGGACGAAATGGAAGCGGGCAAGGTGCCCACGACTCCCACCACGTCATCCGTTATCGCGGGCATTCAGGCTCAGGAAGCCGTGAA
>CALFOL010000859.1 GCA_937919915.1 uncultured Planctomycetaceae bacterium | reverse complement strand
ACCAAAACTCAGCAAAACATTCGAAGATTCAGTCCTTATTCACTAATTCAACGGTATTGGGGCTAAATCGTTACCGCAAATCGCATTTCCGTGACCTACAGCAGGCCGCGATTGAGTGCTCGCCGAGCACACCCGGCGGCACCGATGAAGCCCGCGTTGCCGCCCAGCGATGCATAGTCAATCGTGATTTTCTCAGCAAGCACCGGAAACGCGCGACGCCGGAATTCCGTTCGCACACGTTCCAGAAATGCGCGGCCGATTTCTGTTTCGTGACGGCCGAACGTCATGGCTCCACCCAGCAGAACCATCGTGGGATCGATCACATGGCAAATCGATGTCGTTGCCGTGCCCAGACAGCGCGCCATTTCCAGAATCAACACGCGAGATAACTCGTCGCCCTTCTCTGCTTCTTCCGCAATCAACAACGGTGACAACGCCGTGACGTCGTCCATGCGGCCTGACACGGAGGACGTGTGTCCCTGTTGCATGGCTTCGTGAAATCGTTCAATCAATGCTGTTGCGCTGCAATAGGCTTCCAGCGTGCCGAACTGACCCGTCTTGCATAGCCGACCGTTGTCCATTTCGATAATGGTGTGGCCCAGTTCTGAGCCGTGCGAATGTTCGCCCTGCACGATGGTATCGTCCACGATCAGTCCGCCGCCGAGTCCCGTTCCCAGCGTGAAGAACACCAGACTGTCTGCTTCGCTGGCCACGCCCGCCCAGTATTCGCCGTACGCGGCCGCGTTCGCATCGTTCTGCAGAATGGTGGGTCGCTGCAGTGCATCGGCCACTTTTTGTCGCACGGGAAAATTGTCCCAGCCAGGCAGGTTCGGAGGATTCAGCAACATGCCCGCCGGAATGTCCATCGTGCCTGGCGTCGCCAACCCAACGGCAGCGATCGCTTCAAAGGGCATTGATAACTGCTGCACCGCCTGGTGTGCTGCCAGCGTCATCTGCCTGACGCCGTGGTCAGGGCCAAGGTGGGCTTCCGTCGGGACGCTCGCCTGTGCCAGTATCTTGCCATCGTTCGAAACGACGCCCACTTTCACGTTGGTGCCGCCGACGTCAATTCCCAGAAAGACAGGCTGTGTGGTTGATCGATCCATCACTGTTTCCGTACACAATTCTAATTCGATTAGCTGACATGACTTTCCGAGATAACATAGCACATCGCCAGAGAATCTGGCGGAGGCGAATTCCGCGGTGTCGACCGAGTCGGATGAATCACCGGATTTCGTCGTAAATTGCCGATTTCACCAAAGTTTTTCGGGAATCCTGCGCAAGAGAACGTGCTGTGAGCCGGACTCCCGACATCGCGAAGGGCGCCCTGTCTGACGAAATCAGTCAGCCACAGTTACGGATTCTCAGTCCAACGAACAGCCCAGCAAAGAGTTCAAATTCCGCACGGGATCGCTAACATTCGGTACAGCGGGGAAGTCCTTTAGCTGCCCGTTCCAACCCCGTTTGAAGAGAAAGAATACGATGAAAGGTATGCTGATTCCCATACTGTTTGCGCTCGGAACGGCCCTGTGCTGGGGAATGTATGGCCCCGCCCTGGCGAACGCACGCAGCACCGTCAAACCACCTGAATGGAGCCCTTTCAAGCCTTACGTGTTCATTGGCGTCGCCTATCTGGTGATCGCCATCGTTGGCGGTCTGATTGCCATGAAGGTCAAAGGCGACACGTTCAGCTACAGCGGCACTCACAGCGCTGCACGCAACTGGGGTTTCATCGCTGGATGTTTGGGAGCTGCCGGGGCAATCTTCCTGACCAGCGCCGTTCTGATCAGCAAAGGCAACACCGCGTTGGTGATGCCGATTGTGTTTGGTGGAGCCGTGACTGTGAATGGCCTGTTTCAGTATTCCAAGTTTCGCAGCAACCCCGATCTGCAAATCAGTCCGGTGCTGTGGGCCGGAATGCTGCTGGTGGCACTCGGCGTGATTCTTGTGGCAATGAAAACACCGCACGGACCGCCTAAGAAAGTCGCAGCGACTGAAGCGTCAGCACCGGTTGCCAGAAGTGACAGCGACCCTTACTCGCCTCCCGGTTCCAGCGAATAGGTTTTGCAACTACGCTCGCTACCAGAGCGTGGACTCCACCGTCTGGCGACGGTAGTCAGGCGCATTACACGTGGCTTAATGCCGACTGAAATCTGCGTTCCAGTTCATCGATCGATTCGGTGCCGACGCTGATTCTCAACAGCCAGCGCGACACACCACAACGTTCGGCGAAATCCAGTTCTGTGTAGTGCGCCAGAATGGTGTAGGGACAGCACAACGTAAAATGTGTCCCCAAATTGGGCCCCTTGCAGACTTCCAAAGCATCGAACATCCGCGGCGTAGCGATTGCTGCGTCTGTCAGCACGATCGACAACAACCCGCCGTAACCGCCATCGGGTGAGCGGAGCGTTTCGTAGATCGCATTGCCAGCTGAAGGGTAAAAGACGGATTCCACACGATCATCTGCGCGTAGCATGTCCGCCAAAGCGGTCGCGTTGCTGTTGATCGTCTGAGTGCGTTGAGCCACGTCTTCGGAATTCTGACGCAGCACGGCCACGTCAACATCTGCCAGGGTTTCTTCGAAGTCCGCAGCGATCAGGCTCTGCAACTTTTCGAAATGCGGACCGTCCGGATTCAGTGTGATTGCTCCGGCCAGCACGTTTCCGTAACCACTGAAGTACTTCGTCAGACTGGTAACAAGCACATCTGCCAGCGGCAGCAGATGCAGATTTCCACAGGCAGCCAGCGTGTCATCAACGACCAGCAGGAAGCCATATTGATCGGCCAGTTGCCGAAGTTGCGGCACGTTAGGAACCACCAGCAGCGGATTCGTGGGAACTTCACAGAAGACCGCGGTCGGGGGCGACGATTCGCACAGTTGCTTTAGTTTTTCGATATCGCTGTCATCACCGATCGGTAAAAACGTGTGCTGCGCGCCCGGAAATCGCTGCTGAATTTTTAGCGTGTCGACATACGGAAACCCGAACTGACAGGTGCTGCCAGGCCAGCCCTGCTGAACGGCTCGCCAGGTACCAGCGATCGTCGCCATGCCAGACGAAAATAAATACACATTGTCTGCAGACGTTTGCTGAATCTGCGCGACACGATCTTTGACTGCACGACGATCCGCCGAATCAGAGCAACTCACTGGGCGTTTGTTAAGGATCAGTTCCGCAACTCGGGAGGAAATGTTCTCTCCAGCGTGCTGCCAATACTGCTTCAGGATTGGAAACGATTCTGCAGCAACGTCAACTCCGCATACCGGATAGTCGTCAAAACTGTGGAACCCGGATTGGTCACAACCGTTGGCACGTATGTATTCCGTTGCCCGCCTTGCTGCAGATTCGGATGCAAAGTACAGGCCCTGACGACCTTTTTTGTTCAAATGCAAATCGCACAATTGCTGAACCAACGGGTGGAAACAAAATCGTGGATACGCCGCCTGCAGTTTGGAAATGACGGCCGGATCGCCTTCTTCGTAACCAATGTTGTGATCCCACAGCGGCAGGCACACAGAAACCGCATGCAGGTCGTCGGGCATTGGCAGCCCCAGATCTTCGGCGAGAAAACGTGGAGCAGTGAGTAGGTCAGCGGGCATGAATCGAAAAACCAGAATTCGTGAAGGTCGTCGGTTACAGTGGATTGCGTGGCTTTATTCGCGGCCACGCAATGTACCGTACCGCTGCCCATGGCGGGACAATGAAAGAGCAATCGATCGCGGGATTCTGCAAGGAAAAACCTCAACACGAACAGTCCCAAAACAGTTGCCAGCAATTAACCGGCTGATCGTTTCCTTTTCTTCTTTCCGCTGGGGAGTATCTTCGGCCCGGCAAGATTATTCTCCAGCTTCTCCAGCCCGTATCCGCCAGCGACGATTCCGCATTCGAGCACAATAAACAGAATCGGCAGCCAGATGCGGTTTTGCAGATGCCACATAATGACCGAAAAAAGTTCGGCAGTTGAACGATGCTGGTTGCGATAAAGCTGTACATGCCCATGATCAGCATGATGATTCCCGAAGTTCGCCGACCCACGACAGGAGCCACCGCTCCGCCCGAATTTCCGGCGTACGATCCTGCCAGAAATCCCGACGCCAGGTACGCCACAAGAATCATGCACATGGTCACATTCCAGCGAATTGATTTGTCCTGCTTCGCCATCAATCAATTTTCCCGATCAGTCAGTAATTGGCATGCCATTTAGCCTTTGCGAATAAGGATTCGATTCTCGCGCCAGTCAACTATGACGAACGGCAACTGCTTTTTCAAATCTGCTGGCGTGCATCCGCGGGTTGGGATGTTCGTGAGACTTCAGCAGGAGAAAGATCCGGTACCGTCAAACGGATGGTCACGAAAAGTGAAGGAAGAAATTTGATTTGAAACCCTTCAGCGTCTATCAGGCACTGAAACACGGGAATATCGGCGTGACGATGGAGGAAAACGGCCTTCGGGCACGCTTCGAAATCGAACGTTGATGACCGGGCAAAAAGTACGCCACGCCCTGCGAAAGACAGGGCGCGGCGGTCTCATCAGTTGAACAGAATTGCGTACAGGCGTTCCAGAATTGGCTGCTCAAACCGAGGCATGATGCCAAGGTTGTCCAGAACTCGCATGATGAACGCCATGTCAATCAGCCCGAACGTGTACGGCAAACGCATCGAGCTGAACGAACGCACTGTGCCATCAACATTCTTGCCGCGATTCATCCGTTCAGCTGCAGCAACCCAACGATCGCGGGCAACTTCACGACGTTCGTAAGCCTTCAGCAGTCGCAACTGCTGAGCATAATCCAGCGGTCGACCAAGTGCGACTTCGTCCGTTTTACAACTGGTTCCCAAATCCCTGAAAGCGGTTTCTGTCACTTCGTACGCATTCTGCGCACGATTGTGCTTCCACTCCACAACGCGGCGGAGCAGCGCTGAGATGCTACGGAGCAATCCGAACAGCAACATCATCTGGTCGTCTCCTTTCAGGGACCCTGGGAACATGGTCAGCGACAACAGGCGGCTGACCGAACGTATGGGTTAGAGACGTCGGTGTTGTTTTGGTTCGCAACATTCCACCGATTAATCACGGTGGCAAACGTATTTGTCGAGATGCGACTTTGTCTCACATCGCATTGCGACTACAGCCGTTCCTGCTGACTCGAGGATCACAGCGATTCACCCCTGGAGATGGTGGCTACTCTGGTTCTGCAATGCAGTACAGGAACTCGTGCCCGCGCAGGAATAACTCCTTGCCTACAATCGCGGGCGTTGCCGCGAAGCGGTCATCCAGCAGATTCAAGGCAAGTTGCTGTGGTTGATCTGCATGCCTGAAGACCAGCGTTCGGCCATCAAGATCAACGATGTAGATCCTGTCTTTGGCAGCCACGGGCGAAGCGAATATGTTCTGCACACCAGCCAGCCGAAAGGGACCGCCAGATTCATCGCCTGTACGAATGTTTCGCCGCGACAAAATGTTCTGATAGTGCCTGAGGAAATAAACGGAATCTTTCACGATCAACATCGATGGCACGTACGGAGTCCGCTGCGTTGTCGACCACAGAACGTGAGGGCTGCCTGTGATGTCTCCTGCAGCTGCATCCAAATCGATCGCCATCATTGCGCGCGTGTCATAGCTGCTGGCCGCAATCAGAACACCGTCCGCCGACACAGGAGTGGCCACTACATTCGACGACAAGCCACCGCACTTCCAAACGACTTCGCCGCTTTGTAAGTCGTAGGCGCGAATGCGATCCGTGCCCGCCACCACAACCTGGGGATTTTCATTCTCGTTTCGCTCCACGATCAGCGGCGAAGCCCACGACGTCACTTCCTCGCGATTCTTTTTCCACTTCGTCTGCCCGGATGCCGCATCAATCGCTTCGACGAACGACTGCCCTTCGTAATCACAATTCACGACCAGCACTCCATCGTGCAGGGCAGGGGATGCACCTTCGCCGTGCGCGTGTTTGCTTTGCATGCGGTCAAACTGTCGCTTCCACAAAACGTTGCCGGCGAAGTCCAGCGCGTACAGTCCATGCGATCCGAAATGTGCGTAGACGTTCGTGCCGTCTGTGATCGGCGACGCCGATGCCAGGCTGCCCGTGTTGTGGCCGCCTTCGTGGGGCAGTAGATCGTTGACAACTGTTTGCCAGCGGACAGCGCCGTCGGTGCGATCCACGCAGATCACGACAAACCGATGCTTCTGCGTAACATCGACGTTGTCGTGAGCTCCCGGGGCAGTCACCGGAACCGGCGGTAGTTGCGGACCATACGGAATCGCTGCGGTCAGAAAGATGTTGTCGCCCCAAACGATCGGCGACGAATGTCCACTGCCTGGCAGTGAAACTTTCCAGCGAACGTTCTTCCGTTCACTCCATTCCGTGGGTGGATCAGCCGTCGGAGCAAACCCGGTTCGCAGCGGACCGCGCCATTCGGCCCAGTTCTGTAAGCTCGCCGGATCATCAGCGGCGCCAGCATCCAGAGCTGAGCATTGCCAAAGCAAACAACAGACTGTTGCCAAGAGAACAAAACGCACGTTCAATCCTTCCGTAGCTGATGTCGTGTGCTGCCTCAAAACTGCTAACAAAAAACTATGACCACAAATCCTCGCGAGGGCTCTGCGGAGTCAATTCGCCCAGCTGACGATAGAGTTCCTGCGCCTCCGGCGACAGATCTTTCGGCACGACAATTTTCACGACAACCAACTGGTCACCGCGTTCCCCTGTCTTCCGATCCATAACACCCTTACCGCGCAAACGAAGCTTTCCTCCGCCCGATGTTCCTGGTGGAATCGACATGACCACAGTGCCTTCGGTCAAAGTCGGAACGTCGACTTTCGCACCCAAAGCCGCTTCGGACGGCGTGATCGGCACATCAACGACAAGGTTCACGCCTTCTCGGCGGAACCACGGATGAGGCGAAATTCTCACCGTCACAATGACGTCTCCGGCAGATCCACCGCCGTGGCCCGGCTGCCCCTGTCCTGCAAGGCGAACCTTTCCGCCATCCGGCATACCGGGCGGGATCTTCGCCGTCAGACGTTCGACCTTGCCGCCAGTTTGCAAAGTCAGTTCGTGTTCGCCGCCTTCGACCCCCACCTGAAACGGCACGCGAATTTCGACATCGACGTTCTCGCCTTTGTGAGGTCGAGCCTGCCGTCGACCGCCACCACCGAATGAATTGCCGCCACGACCACCGCCCCCATTAAACATCCCGCCCAGAATATCATTCAGGTCGAATCCGGCGGCGCCAGCTCCGCCAAATCCATCAAACGGGCTCTGTCCGCCACCGCTGCCGACCTTGCTCCAGTTAGCGCCAAACTGATTGTATTTTTGGCGTTTTTCTTCGTCCCCCAGAACCTCGTACGCCTCGGTAATCTCGGCAAACTTTTTCTGGGCTCCTGGGGCATCCGGATTCGCATCGGGATGATGCTGTTTGGCCAGTCGGCGGTAAGCTTTCTTGATTTCGTCCGCCGGGGCGGAGCGAGAAACCCCAAGAACTTCGTAATAATCGCGTTGAGACATTTCGATTGATGAGCCAATTCTATGTGACAGGTACTGGCTGCGATTGTAGCCTCAACGTCACCAGAATCTCCCCGAAACCGCCTGTGTCGTCAGAATATTCGACCGTCGCGGGGAATTCGCCACAACAAAAGCGTTCCGCCGACCGTCGCTTGCGAGTTGTGCACGTGCATAGCGGTAAAAAACGCTCATTTAGCCCGACGCCACCCCGTATTGAGCAGCGAATCAGCGGGCGTCGCTCTGTAGCTCAATGGCTCGGCGGAATTCCTCAAGGGTAATCGCTTTGTCGTTATCACGATCAGCTCGCCTGACAACCTGCCGCATACGTTGTGGAATCTCATCGCCGATCAGCTTGCCATCCTTATTTCTGTCCAGACGCTTAAAGTACGACTCCGCGTTCGAAGCCGTCGGCCGCTGGGCGCCACCGCTGCCAGCTCGCACACCGCCGTCGGCCATTCCAGCGAATCGGCCAGCAGCGACCAATTCGGTTCTCGATATCTCGCCGTCTTTGTTACCGTCCAAACCCCGAAAAAACGGTGGCGAGGCCTTCAGTTCCTGAGCGTTCAGAATTCCGTCGCCATTAGTGTCAAAACGTTTAACTGCAGCAAGGAGCCGATTTTGCGATTCCGTTGGTGACCTGGCAGACGATTCGTTCTGTATCATTTCAGATCGATTCATGACGGGTGACTTTGAGTCGCTCGGTTTGTTCGCCGATTTCCCGCGGCTCATATCCAGAAGCGACTTCACAGGAATACGATCCCCGTACTGCTCGAACGCGCGCTTGAACCGTTCCTGCAGGACCGACGGAATTTCTTCCTTTGCGATGAATCCGTCTTTGTTGCGATCCAAGACAGAAGGATCAAAATTCCCGCGGCCCATCGACGTCGTCACCTCAACCGGCTGAGGATCCGTCAACGCGGCTGTCAGTTCATCGCTAGTCAGCGCGCCATCTTCGTTGCGATCTGCAACACGAAGTGATCTCTGAAAATACGGCTGCTGGGCGTCTGAAATTTCCGAAGCAGCAACGATGCCGTCACCGTTTTTGTCGAGCACATCGAACAGGTCAGCCATGGCCTGAACCCTGGGCGACTGAACAGTAAGCAGAATCATCAGAGTTACGGTTGTCATCAGTTTTCCCTTCGGTCAACAGCAGTGCAACTACTAAACCCGCGTCCGAGCGAACGGTGTCGGTCAAATTGTGGATTATCTGCACAATCTGGTCTTGGGAGGCAGTATTCACTGGCACTTGCGTTTCCTGCAATATCGAACCAGACTTCCGCTCAGCATCTCTGGTACTTGCTCGGCCACCGACGACCAGAAACCGGCCAATGGCTGCCCCCGTTCATTCGTTACCAAAGAATTCAACACGATGAAGAAAAACCCTGTCAAAGCGGCATTGGCCGCTGGCCAGCCGTCTGTCGGAACGTGGTTGTCATTCGGCGACGTATTCACGGCGCGACTGATGGCTCGCACCGGATTTCCATGGCTCACCGTGGACATGGAACATTCTCCCATCGACTGGCAGATGGCGTCGATGATGTTCGCCACGATCGCAGATTCCGGCTGCGTCCCACTGGCTCGCGTGCCTCGCGGTGATCACGATCTGATCAAACGAGTGCTCGACGGCGGCGCCATGGGAATTGTCGTGCCGATGGTCAACACTGTCGAAGAAGCCAAGCTGGCCATTGCCGCCGCGAAGTACCCTCCCGCAGGCAATCGTTCCATCGGCGGCAGTATTCCGGCGTTGAACTTTAATGCTTCTGCAGGTGATTACTACAAATACGCAAATAACGAAGTGCTTGTCATTCTGCAAACGGAGTCACCGGAAGGCGTCGACAACGCGGAAGAAATTTACAGCCTTCCGGGCGTCGACGCGATCTTCGTTGGGCCGAACGATTTGTTCTGGCAGATGAAACCAGAAGACGGCAGTGACCCCACTCCGGAAGAGTTCGAAGCCATGCTGCAGCGAATTCTGGCCGCCGGAAAAAAGACGGGCACGCCGGTGGGGTTGCACGCGCAATCGGTCGAAGAAGTTCAAATGCGAATTGCCGAAGGCTGGCAGTTCCTCGCGCTGCAAAGCGAACTGAA
>CALFOL010000858.1 GCA_937919915.1 uncultured Planctomycetaceae bacterium | reverse complement strand
CAGGCCTTCCTCCTCAACGGGAGTCGCCTGATGCTGCGGATTCAGTGGCCACTGAGAGGTTAGCGCGTAGGTGAACCCGGCTTTCGGATTTTCGTTAACCAGTTCGGCACCCATACGAAACATCTGAGCGGGCAACGGAATTGTGTGGTCTTCGTCCATCCAGTATTCGCTTGGCTTGACCGGCGCGGACTGCTTCTTGAGTCGTGTGACCACCTGTTTCGCATAGACGGTACGGTCCGCCATCATTACGGCATGTACTGCGTCCGTGAACGCTTTGGGCGTGATTCCAGTAGTCGCTGCAGGAGGTGTTACGGGGGATTCTGCTTCAGAACTGCCGCAGCCGGGGACTGTGAGAATTCCCAGGCCTAGTGTCGTGAGATACGTCAGTGCGGTCAGAGAGAGTCGTTTTTTGAACATTTCGTTTTCTCCAGGGAAAGTAAGTTTGCGTGCCGTGAAATAAGAAAAGAAGGTGCAGTGGATGAACACGGAGATCAGAGCCACTGCACCTTCGGGAACAGCTTGTTTGCAGGTCATGCAGCAGCATGCCCTACTTCTTTTTCTTTGAATCAAACCAGTCCTTGACCATCTGTAGACTTTTCACAGATGCCGTGGGTGCGGTCGAATAGCAGTTATTCTTTAAGTCAGCATCCGCCAGCGCATCCAGGGTGAACTGCAATCCATGACAGTTCATGCAGACCGTGCGCGCCATCTTTTCATTGGGGCGAAGATTTGCATTTTGATTGTGGTTCACGAGTCCGTCCGAATCTCGCGACATATGGCAGGTTGCACAGGACACGCCAGAGCCGGCAGTGGTTTCTCCTGCGAGTTCCTGCTTCCATAGTTGGAAGTGCGAAGATTGTTCATAGCTGCGACTGTGTTGATCGTCGTGACAGGATCGGCAGGCCTCGAAGGCCGCGAACTGCAGATCCGGCTTGTGTGGATCGTGGCACGCAGAACAATCCAGCGACTTGTGCGCCGCTGCTGCGTGCATGGGCAACCGCGCTAATTCCGGGGTCATTTTTGAAAGGCCACCGGCTGGACGCATTCCGTGCTTGCCTTCCAGAAAACCGCCGACTTCGCTCTCATGACAGGCAACGCACGATTCGTGATTCGGAGTCTGAGTCCAACCAATTGCATATGCGTCGACAGCGGCTGAATCGGTGTGACAGCCGCTGCAATTCACCCCTTTGACGGCGTGGGGACTGACGGCCCATGCCTCTGAAATATCAGGATTTTTCCACTCCAGCGGTGCGTCCGCGTCTTTCGCGAAAAGCTGTTTGTCCGACTGGCCGTTTGAGTCTGCAAGCCACTGTTGGAACTTGCGAATTGGTCTTTGCGGCTCTGCCAAAATCGCTGGTTCCCCCGTATGCCTGCTGAGAAAGTTCTCATACAACGCGGTGTTGTCGTGGTAGTTATGGCAGCCTGCATTCGAACACGAACTGAAGGCCATTCCCCTGTGGCTGGGCCGATCATCAGCCACGTTTTCATGACAATGCCAGCAGTAGTCAACCGGGACGGTGACTCCCATGGCGTGAGTTCTTTCTTCCTGATGTTCAACATGACAAGACAGGCAGTTTTGAGCGTCGAGCTTTTGCAGCAGCACCGCTTTCATGGGATCGACGAACTTCCTGGCGGGATGGGTATCTCGAGATTGTTTCAGGTCTTCACTGTGACAGTCGATGCATGACTTATCTGTGACGCCGCCGTCCGGCAGATGGCAGATGTTGCAGTTCATTTCGATCTGGTGATGACCATGCGTTGTCTCGCCAGGCAGAAAGGCGGTAGACATCGGACTCGCCGCGCCATCGCCTGGGAGCGCAAGGCACAGGTAGCCTGCTCCCAGAGCAGTCAGGCAACACCATGATGTCCACAGAACTTTTAACACTGCCAGGAAATTCCTTCGAAACACTACAGCCAGTAAACGGATACAATGTGAAAACCGATCAGCAGTGGCAGCGGCCACAAACACAGGATGTGCAACAGCGTTAACGGACGTCGAAACACTCGCAGTTGTTTTGGCAGCCGGGATTCAGTGCCCGCAACAATCCCGACCACAGACCCCGTCAACGAAGCCGCGATGAACGTGCTGAACAGCACGAAGTTCAGATTGCTGCCGCGATGGAATCCGGTATGAGCAATCAACACAGCCAGTGCTGCAGTCGCCAGTGCAACGTGGATGACTCTCAGCGATGTAAAGCGAAATCGTTGCAGGAACGCCGTTCGCTTGCGGACACTGATCACCAGTGATATGACTGCCAGAGCCAGCAACGAATACCCAGTGACCTGTTTCCAGAAGACGTTTGTGACCAGCGTCTGCCACAGCGTGGCCGCGGTTTGCACGCTGGTGGGCAGATCAATTGGCGCGGCGAAGACTAAACAAACAAGTAAAATCATTGCCGAAACGGAAAATCCGCCGACCCACAGTGCAGTTGAATCCTGTGCCGTTTCGGACGGTGTTTGCCCTGCGAACTGCTGCACTAACGGCAGGCACGATCCGCACGCTGTCGTGGCTTTGGTATCCGCGGCGATTGCTTCCACCGTCATGCAGCCGCGTTCGCGCGCGGCCGTTAAACAACCGCGTGTCACGCCGTGACAACTGCAGACTACCGTGGCCAACGGCCATGACTCAACACTGTTCACGGCGTCTTTTTGCCAGATTTTTCCGCTGGCCTCGAATCGATTCGTATTCCACCAGTAGAGTCGCTCACGCTGATCGATGGCCTGTTTAAGACGCTCAAATTGTGGTACTTCACCAACGCCGATCATGCCGACAAGACGCCCGCTGCGCACGATCAGCTTCGCATAACAATCGTGCTTTGCCCAGGTATAGATAGTTACGCCGGAGGGATCCAGATAGTCGCCGACAAACACGACATTGATGCCGACCAGCTTTAGTCGTGTGGCTTCGTTGCTGCCCGGAAACGCGGCGTCCGTGCCGCGCAGGCGACCCACTAAGGTCGTCGCCATTTGAAATCCGGGAGCAACAAGTCCATAGACCGTTTCCTTGTGCTCAGCACATTCACCAATAGCATAAATGCCAGGGTCTGCCGTCTGCAGGTGATCGTCGACAACGATCCCGCCACGTTTACCAACCGGCAGTTCGCAGTCTCGCGCGAGTTCGTCACGCGGACGAATTCCTGCGGACACCACAACCATGTCAACGACGACGGATTCTCCACCGGAAAACTGCACATGCAGACCTTCGTCGATCCACGTGATTTTCTCCGTCTGCCGCTGCAACAGGATCTGTATACGAGCGGATTCGATCATCTTTTTAAGCAGCTCCGCTCCCGCATTGTCGAGCTGCCGTGGCATCAGGACAGATGCCATTTCGACCACGAAAACGTTGAGTTTGAGCTTCGCCAAAGCGTGAGCGGATTCCAGCCCAAGCAGCCCGCCACCCAGCACGACGGCGCGTCTGCATCCTGTGGCGTAGTCGCGAATGCTGGCCAGATCGTCGATGGTCCGATAGGCAAAAACCCCTGGCAGGTCGATCCCAGGGATGGGAGGTATGAACGGCCGACTTCCAGTGGCCAGCACCAGCCGGTCATAGCTCACCGACCGACCGGATTTTGACCGAACAGTTTTCTGTTGCCGATCAATGCTGACCACCGGATCGTTCGTGTGCAGGAGGATATTGTGTTCTTCGTACCATGACCTTGGTTTGTATTGCAAAGAGTCTGGTGAAGCGTCATCGAGGAACTTTGTGAGGTTGACTCGATCATAAGCAGGGCGTGGTTCTTCTCCGAAAATACTGACGCGAAAGTTCCCAAGAAGTTGGTAGTCGACAAGGCTTTCGACGAAACGAAATCCGACGGGGCCGTTGCCAATCACCACGATAGATTCCTGGTCTGGCCGGTCGAGTTCCTTTGGTGTCCCAGTGACACGCGATTCTGGTGCCTGTTGAATGACAGCCAACTCTTTGTTCCTGTGTGTGAACATCGTTGCTGATGTCCGATGGTCTGTTCCTGAGAACGCTCGCCAGAGTTCTTGACACACCTATCAGGCACTCGTCGTGCCAAAGCGGACAAAGCGATCCGGATTCCACGTCTTCTTCTTAAAGCCGTCATTTCGGTTTTGATTTCCTGCGGCAAACCACAGGCCATGACAAATCCTCAGGACGACGATCGAACTGCATTTATGCACCCATGCTCAACTTTCGTGCATGCAGTTTTCGTGAGCGAACTACACCGACGGTTGGCGTCTGTGTGGGGATGGGATACAAACAGCGTGCGGTAATGCCGCGACAATCGTGATGAACAACAGTAAACGGATCGCCTAACCTCGATTTTCCCGAAAACGTTCACGGTCTCCGGAGCAAGTGTTTTCTCGACGGAGCGATCTGCGTAGTGGCTTCGTGCGTCGATGCGAGGGTTTCCACATAGCGGTCGGTCCGGTTCTGCCGGATATGCCAGCGAGTTTTCGTCTCCGGTTCCAGATACCGCGTTGGGCTGCAACAGAGTGTGTTGCGTGGCGGAAAACCGTCGAAACCACAAGCAGTCAGCGGGAACAGGGCTGCGGGGGCAGAAGTGCAGGATTCGGATCCTCACCCGCCCGAGTAAAACGTTCAGACGAACGGAACTCGGGTCCACATAGGCTGTCAACATGGACGTTACGAGGAAGGAATCCCAAAATGTTTTTTAGTCGCGTTCGTATGTTTGCGGCGGCAGTACTTCTGTCGTCCATGATCACGGGAGGAGTGCCGCCGGCCTATGCCGACAACTGCACACCAGCATGTGGCGAAGGGAGTGAAGGTTGCAGTGATTCATCCAATGGATGTACATCAATCGATGTTCACGAAATCTTCAATAAGGTCGCTGGAGATGAATCGATCTTCGATGGCCTGAAGAACAAAAAAGCAGGCGGCATGACCTACTCTGTCGGTGGTGAACTTCGTCACCGATTCATGAACGAAGACAACCGTCTTCGCCCGCCAGGCGGGAACGCGGAGTATTCGCTGTGGCGTTTCACTCCGTACATGAAGATGCAGTTCAACGAACGCCTCGGCGGTTTCGTGGAAGGGATTGATGCATCGGCATGGCAGGAAGGCGATGCACCTTACGCCCGAGTGCCAATCGATGTGAATCGATTTGACTTCCTGCGTTACTACGGCGAAATCACTCTTATCAAAGAGAAAGATTCGTCTTTGAATTATCGCTATGGTCGTCAATTCCTCAAGTACGGGGGTCAGCGACTGTTGTCACCACTGGCATGGGCCAACACCTTCCGAAACTTCGAAGGCCACAAACTGGTTTATTCGGGCAAGGACTGGGATGCGGATGCTTTCATGATGAGCAGCGTCAATGCTGCAGCCGGTGGATCTGGATTCGGTGTGACTTCTCTGGACTCTGCCGACAACGATCACACAATTTCCGGTATCTACACGACGTACAAAGGGCTGGAAAATTCCAAGCTGGACCTATACTGGTTGTACACAGATGAAGACAACGCTCAGGTCAACCGTCAGGACGGAAGTCGCCACACTCTGGGCACTCGTCTTGCAGGTAGTCAAGCGATCAAGGAATGCGACAAGGTTGTCGGCACCTGGGCATGGGACTTCGAAGGTGCCTACCAATTCGGTAGCGACAACTTTGGTGGTGTAAAACAGGATGTGAGTGCCGGAATGGTCGCCGCACAGCTTGGTTACACGTTTAACGAAGCCAAATGGTCTCCCGGAGTGAACGCGTTCTACTACTGGAGTTCTGGAACTGACCAGACCGCTGGTGGCGACAATAACACGTTCTACACAATGTATCCGTTGGGACACGCATACTGGGGTCTGATCGATAACTTCAGTGGTCAGAACCTGCATGACATTGGTGTGACAGGCAGCCTGAAGCCTCACAAGAAGCTTGCTCTGGCTCTGTCTTACCATTATTTCGCCAAGGCTGAGGACAACGATTTCACCTACAACATCGTTGGTGCTCCACTTGGAACACTTGGTGGAAATGGTGACATCGGTTCAGAAATTGACCTGGTCGCCACGATTCCAGTCACGAAGAACTTCAATGTTCAGGCTGGGTACTTCTGGTTTATGTACGGCGACGAATTCGCGATGCGTGAAGATGCTCGCCAGTTCTATCTCCAGACAACCTGGAAGTTCTAGGATAACCGCTCCGTGTTCTTCACTCCCTGATGTGAAGCCGGGAAACGCTGACTCGGGCTGCTTGCCGAAATTTTCGGCAAGCAGCCCTTGTTTATGCGCCGATTTCTCTTTGGCGACGCTCCTGAGTTATGTTCAGGATGGCACTGTCACTTCGACCCAAAGTCGAAGAAAGACTTCTGGCTGTCAATGCGCGAAGCACATCTGGACATCGTGCAGTTGCACGAATAGCGGGGTTCGCACCGCACGACTTCGTCCGGATCTCGGCCCCTCGCCAGCGTGCTCAACGCGACCGGAAGATCTTGCTGGTGAGAACCTCGATGACCATGGTTTTCAGTCCATAGTCCGCCGCCTTGACTCGCTCCAGAATAGCGTCGATTTCATACTGATCGATCCGTTCCATGTGTCGACCGGTGGTGTACGCCAGTAGCTTTTCGATCAGGTTGCGAGCAAACACATCTGTTCGATGCTGTACCAGGACTTGCTTGAGTTCGCTGAAGTCTTTGAATGTTTCACCCGACGGCAGTTTTCCCGATGGATCAATTCTGGTAGCAGAATCTTTGCCCTTGGGTGTTGGATACTTCGAACGCCAACGACCAATGGGATCAAACGTTTCGAGTGCGAATCCCAGAGGATCGATCTTTCGATGGCAGACTTTACAGGTTTGGTCTTCGCTGTGCGCCGCGAGCTTTTCACGTATTGTTACGGCTCCTCTGACATCGGAATCGATCGAGCGGACCTCATCTGGTGGCGGTGGCGGCGTGATACCAAGGATGTTTTCAAGAACCCAGACGCCACGCGTCACGGGCGAGGTATCGACGCCGTTGGCGCTGACGGTCAGCACGCTGGCCATCCCCAGCAACCCGCCTCGTTCACGATTGTCGGCAAGGCTGACTCGCTGAAAACCATCAGCCAGCCGGAGCGTCTCTCGCTCGGGTAACCGGTACAGCCTGGCCAGTTTTTTGTCCACGAACGTGTAGTCCGCATCAAGAAACTCGATCACCGAACCGTCGTTCTCAAGCAGGTGTGCGAAAAACCTGCGTACCTCCTGCTTCATTGATTCCGGCAGGTTCTCGGCGTAATACTCGCTTGCGGCTTTTCGCGGTGGAGGCAAATTGCCGATATCACGGAGGTTTAGCCAGCTATCGAGAAAGCCATGAACGAATGATTCTGAACGAGGATCACTGAGCAAGCGGTCGACTTGCTTTGTCAGTTCCGCCGGATCGGTCAGAAGATTTGACTGTGCTGTTTTGTAGAGTGGACCGTCGGGGGGACCTGACCAAAGAGCATAGGACAGTCGCGAAGCAAGATCGAAAGGGCGTAACTCCGTCTCAGTCTCAGGGGTGATTTCGCTGAGATAAAGGAACGACGGCGAACACAGAATCATCTTCAGCGTATCCAGAGCAGCCTGTCGTGGTGTCGCTTCTTCGGAAACTCGCTTTTGATAGAGGGCTTCGATCCGGATACGATCGGAATCGACAAGCGGTCGTCGATAAGCCTTTTGCGCAAACGAAAACAGCTGCTGAATGGCCTTCTCCGGCTGAAATCCATCTGGCCCGAAAACAGCTTGTTCCTCTTTTCCTCCGCCGGGTTCCGGCAGTGGTCCGCGAATTTTGATTTCGCCAATTCTGATATGCGGAAGCGCTCCCTCGCGGAGCAGAGTGCTCCGGCTGACGCCGTCACTGGGATTCTTGAACTCTTTCTTGTAACGTTTGTTGGTCTCAATCACCGACGCCCGAGATTCGTAAGGACCATTGGGGAAAATAAATCGAGGCGTCTGCCCTGCCTCTAACCAAACGCGGAAGCTCAGCCACTCGGGTTCGTCATCCGGAACGAGCGCGGTCGCGAGGATTGGTTCTATCGCTTGCGGGTAGTGTATGTGCCCCTTGGTTGCGTCGCCCGGAACGACGGCGATCTGAAACGGTTCCGAAAAATCGATTCGAAAAATCTTAGGGTCGTAATGTGTGTCACGGTGCATGGCCTGAATGTGGATCTGGATGTCGTACAATCCCGATACCGGCACGCCTTCCAGAAAATCTTCAATGTGTCCGTAGCCACCTTGCCGAGTATCCGTGTTCGGTTGCTCATACAGACACAGGAATTTGAATTTGAATACGCTCTTATGAGATCCGGTGAGTTCTTCGTACTGTCGAAAATTGTCGGTGAAGTGCCACGACTTTGGCTCCATCGCTGGCTTTCCGAGTCGAGCGTCCACCAGACGCGAAGCCGCCTGAAAATACTGGTCCAGCAAAAAACCTGACGTCACCAGCGATTCCCCAATGGTATCCATGTGGTGACTGGTGTTGTCTTTGGGGAATTCTGCTGTCAGCCCAAGCATGTCGACCCGACGCTCAAACAACGTCGCCAGAGTGGATTCATACTCTCGGTTGGAAAGTCGACGCATCACCGTGCGACCCCCGGTGGATCGAAAGTTCTCCCGAGCTGCCTGGATGCTGTGGCGCAGGCTTTCAACCAGAGTCAGCCGTTCAGTATCGGTCGGCTGTTCAGCATCTTCCGGCGGCATCACTTTGAGTGTCACCTGGTCGATGATTTCATCTGCGTTGATAAGTTGTTGCACCGTTGTCAGGGGCAGCTTGAACGAATCGAAGGTTCGCTCTCCCTCGGCGACGTTCGCGTTATGACAATCGGCGCAGTACTTGCCAATGAAACCTGCGACGCCCAATTCGTCCGGCTGTTGCGGGTCGGCAGCGGTGGCAGAGACAAACGTCGTCATGAAAACGGTGAAGAAGCCCCAAGCTATGCGTCGCAGGCTGATCCCGTTATCCCGGATTAGAGGCATGGTGTTTGTGTTTACGAGAAAGAACCGGTGCTGGTGCCGAACGAATCCTTCTCAACACCCAACCGCTGGGCGATGTCAACAAAGAGGTTGCACAGCGGAACTTTGCCAACGCCTTTTGCGGGAACCTGTTTGAACTCACCAGTGCCGTAGCCGCAGCCAGCCAGAACAATCGGCAAATCGCTGTTCGTGTGTGAGCTGCCGTGGCCCATGCCGCTGCCGAACAACACTGCCGTCGAATCCAGCAGACTTTGTTCGCCATCCTTGATAGCCGACAGGCGCGTCAGAAACTTGCTGAACTGTTCCAGTTGGTACGTCTCAAGCGTTATCAGATACGCAATGGTTTCTTCATCATTGCCGTGATGTGACAGGCTGTGATAGGACTTGTCAATTCCCAGATTCTGCGGCAGAAAACTACCACCGATCTCAAGGGTGGCGATGCGTGTCGAGTCGGTTTGTAATGCCAGGGCGATCAAATCATACAGTATCGGCAGATCGTCAACCGTATTGGTGTTGGCTGGTTTCTCAAACGGCGCGTCCGGCTTGGGTTGATCGGCCCACCGCCTGCGGACATCAATCTTCTTTTCAACATCGCGAATCGCCATGAAGTACTCATCCAGCTTATTCTTATCCTCCTGATTCACGCGACTGGAAAGAGACTTCGCTTCTTCCGTGACTGAATCCAG
>CALFOL010000857.1 GCA_937919915.1 uncultured Planctomycetaceae bacterium | reverse complement strand
GTCCACGTGGCTCGTCCCTTCGCCGATGAGTGGTTCCAGGAAGACAAGATTGTGAAGTCCATAGACTTCGTTCAGTTTGGAATGCAGTTCCTGTTTTGTATAGCCGGCGTTGGTGTTGAGTTCCTGAAGTCGAAGCGACGCAATTCCCAATCCTTCACCGTTTGTAAGCAGATTTCCGCCTTCGGCCTGTAGTCCTGTCTGTTCTGTCGGGCATTGACACGACCGACCAACGGATGATGGACTGAGGTCATCGTTTGATCGATCCTCCGAACTGTATGCGGCATCAATGACTAACGGTTTCGAATCGGGTGTTTGAACAACCACTGGCCCGTAGTCGCGAACCCAGGGCGTGTCAGTGTAGATCCGCAGCAGAGTTACGGTGCCTTCTGGAATCCCGGCGCGACTTAGCTCAACAATCGCGTTCTCATGTTCGATCCGATCCTTCACCAGAATGACGATCGGCACAGTGTTCCGAGCTGCGGCGACGATATTGAGAATCACTTCGCGCGATGTCAGGTCGGAATCGTCCCAAGTCAACAACAACGCGGCCTGCTTTTCGAATTCAGCCGCCATTCGCCGCGCCGGTGGTTGTCTGTGCGGCGATGGCGACGTGCCCCGATCTGCAGCCGAAATCGGCGGCAACGGGAAGCTCAGGAAGAAAGGCAGCAACGCCTGACACAATGCGGTGCATACGGAAACAGGTGTCTTCAATGATCGCTTCCGAGAAAGATAAATGTCACTCAGCCAACTTATTGAGGTGTGCGAGGCATGCTTCGCTTAAAAATCAAAGCTACGGAGCCGCCACTTCGGTTTCGTCGATGCCGCCGTCCACATGACTCATATCACCAACCAGCGCAATCGCCAGGTCTCAATCGTTATCCGTCGGCACCGTGCCGGACAAGGTATTGGTTCCGTCGTTGATTCTGGCTTTTACGCGAAGGGGGAACCAGTTGATTCGATTTACTGGCGAAGTCCTGGAAGAGTGTACAAATGCTGTGCCAAACCGGAGGAATAGTCGGCGGGGAAGAACCATCATCAAGGCCCGTTATTGAGGCTCAATTGAAGATTCGACAATGAGCGAGGAGAGCAAATGTTGATCATGCAGTGGTTCATAATGGTCAGTAATTAACCACTGGAACGCAATAGGTCTTTGGCGGCGTGCGCTCGGTGCGCAGACAGAGGGTCGGGAGCCTTTGCGCTGACCAAAGCTGGTGAATACGCCTCAGGCAGAAGTCGAGATGGATGCTGTTCGTCAAGCGATTAAACGTGGCTGTCCGTTTGGCGATGATGGAGGCCCGAATTTAGCTGCTCTGCATGAAGGACAAATTTTGCGCAACCACGGTGCGGTTTATTCTGTCGCAGCGGCAGAATGTGCCGAAACACCTTGCCGATCGGCAACTGAGCGATTTCGCGTGCAGTCCCCGTGCCGAATCGATGTTCTGCCGTTTTGGCCATTGCACTACGATTCATGTGTTCATTTTCCGCAGTCCCCTTCGACTGCAATCAGCATGGTGGGTCGTCGGAAGCACGGTATGTCGGGTTCGCAGCAATCAGATGCATGGGCTCCGTCCTTTGTCGGGATCGGGGCAGAAAAAAGCGCGACGACGTGGGTTTGGAGCAAACTGGATCAACATCCGACTATCGAAATGAGTCAGCCGAAGGAGCTGAACTACTTCAACGAAAATTTTGGTCGCGGCTCTGCCTGGTATCAGAAACACTTTGTGAATTCTACCGATTGTCTGCAGGGCGAAATCAGCCCATGGTATATGGACCACGCCGAAACGGCTGAGAGAATTGCCCGTGTCTATCCAGACATTCGCCTGCTGGTGATGTTGAGAAATCCGTTCGATCGAGCCATGTCGCATC
>CALFOL010000856.1 GCA_937919915.1 uncultured Planctomycetaceae bacterium | reverse complement strand
CTACCTTCGTAGTTGTGGATGCGAGCGGTCAGATTCTGTCCGCTACTCCCACCGTCGCAGATCTTCTGGATCACACTGATGCGCCCCTCGTTGGCGAATTCCTCGATAATCTCATCACCTTCTGTAGGTGCGACACTGAAGAACCGTTGCCAGGTTTTCTAGCCAGGGCGGTTTTCGATGAAAGCTGGGACCTGCCGTTCGATCTGGACTTTTATTCTGTGTCCGGACGACGGTACCAAGTTACCGAAATTGTCCCGGAGTACGTCGGCAAACGTCTTTTGAATCTGTCGCTGTATTTCGAAACACTGGTCTCGTACGAGATTGAACTGACCGAAGATCGTGAGTTGTTGGAAGCGACAGCCCGCATGGCTAACGTGGGAGGCTGGGAACTCGACTGCGAGTCCGATTGTGTCCGTTGGACCGACCAAACCTTCCGCATTCACGAACTTGATCCCGGAGAGACATTAGATCTTGAAGATGCCCTGGCGTTCTACAGTGCAGCCTCAAGAGCGATTCTTGACCCCGCGGTTCAGCGGGCGACCGAAACAGGCGAGCCTTATGACCTGGAACTTGAGATCGTCACGTCCAAAGGCAATGTGCGAACGACTAAGACCATTTGTCAACCAGTCATCGTGGACGGAGTCGTCGTCAAGCTGCGCGGCACCTGTCAGGACATTACACAACGGAAAGAAACAGAAAAAGCGCTCCAGGAAAGTGAGACTCGCTTCCGTGACATCTTTGACAACAGCACGGCCATCAGGTTACTTATCGATCCGGTCACCGGAGTGATCGTCGAAGCGAATGCGACAGCTGTGGCCTTCTATGGACGTTCCGTCGATGCCATTCGGAACCTGACTGTCTTCGAGATCGATACAAGACCGCGGAGCGAAGTGGAGCGGGATCTGAAAACGGCCAGTGGCGGCCACCGCTCTGAGTTCGAATTTCGGGACCGTCTTGAGTCTGGAGAGATTCGGGACATGAAGGTCGATACCGGCCCAGCCCCGGTAAACGGGAAGATGCTGGTGCACTCCAGGGTGACGGACGTTACCAGGCAGAAACAGGAAGAAGCGAATAATTTCCGGATGCAGCAACTGGAGAGTCTCGGCACGCTCGCCGGCGGCATTGCGCACGATTTCAACAACGTTTTAACGGCAATTTTCGGTAATGTGTCTGTGGCCAGAGAGTTGCTGACATCAGACCACGTGGCAACTTCCTATCTGAAGAACGCAGAGGGAGCCATTGATCGCGCAACTCGCTTGTCGAGGCAACTACTAACATTCGCCAAGGGAGGCGTGCCAGTCCTTGAAGTCGTGAATCTTAGTCAGCTTATCGCTGAGGTGACGATTCTTGACCTTTCTGTAAGGAACGTCATCCCCGATTTCCAGATCGAACCCGATCTAAAAAATGTGCTTGTGGATTGCGGTCAGCTGCAACAGGTGTTTTCCAATTTGGTAGTGAATGCCGCAGACGCGATGCCGGAGGGTGGCAGGATTTGTCTATCGGCCACAAATCGGGTTTTGGCAGGGGACGAAATTCCTGGCATCGCAGCCGGGAGTTACGTACAAGTGACGATTCGCGACGAAGGTGAAGGCATTTCACCGCATGATTCGAAGCGGATCTTTGACCCCTACTTCACAACCAAGCCGCACGGCACAGGCCTGGGATTGGCGACATGTTATTCGATCATTAAAAGACACGGCGGGCACATCGACCTCGTTTCAGAAGTTGGAGCAGGCACAACGGCGAAGATACTTCTCCCCGCCTCAGCAACCAGCGGCAATGACGGGAGCTCGCCTGTTGCTGCCGAGAAGGATTCCGTTCAGGAGTCAAAACGAGTGCTCATCATGGACGACGAAGTACTTATCCTTGACGTGGCATCAGGAATTCTGCGGGCGTCCGGGGCGTTGGTTGAAACCTGTGAAACTTCTGACGCTGTCGTTGCTGCTTACCTGTCAGCATTCGAACAACAGCAACCGTATGATGTGGTAATTCTTGATCTTACCATTCGCGGCGGTGCTGGCGGAGAAGTTGCGGCACGCCGTATTCTGGAGATCGAATCAGATGCCATTATCATCTGTTCAAGCGGATACACCGATGCCGATGTTGTTTCTGAGTTTCGGCGATTTGGCTTTGAGGGTATCATCAAAAAACCGTATACCGCAGCAGATCTTCGAGAGGTCGTCGGCCGCTTCCCGGCGCGCCGGAAGCTGTCGTGAGCGTCTGCGAATGACGTCTTGTCCTGGGCTGGTCTGCAGAATGAATGCTTTCCGGATTAAGAGTTCGTGCCCTGGGCGGCGGAGCCCGCACTGACGGTATCCAACAACAAATCTGCGCGTTCCGCCACAAGCTTTCGTGCGATGGGCAGCACAACGAGCAACTCGGTCTCCATCACGGGGAGTTTCACCCGTAGCAGAACCTGGTTTAGACGCATCAACAGAGATTGATCGTTGGCGTAGTCGTAAAGAAACTTCTCCTCTCGAAACCGGTTGATAAACCATGCCAGCTGATCGGTTGTTGACGTCGACATCTGATTTACCGCCGCTTCGATCATTGCTTCATCAACAAGCTCCATCGCCGCATAGAATCGATCGAGCAGTGTTTCGTCACGACTGGCAAGAACTTCATCCAGCAGGAGTTCCACCACGATATGACCCAGAAATCCAGGACGATGATCGTGTTTGTCTGGCATATGTTTGCGGAATTCCTGTCCCAGTTCACCTTCCAGCTGCTGGAACGGTGCGCAGCGGTGAAAGGTGTCATCATCCTGATGGTGTTGCAGTATCCCCAACCCAATCTGGCGAACATCTTCTGATGTTGTCGATGCCACCACTGGTTCGACCAACCGCTTACGCGCGCGGACCTTGCGGTTCACAACACTCAGCCAGTCAGGTACTGCGGTGCCTGCCAGAAACAAGGGATTGTCGAGAAATCGATAACCGTGGGACAGATAGTTCACGGGCCGCTTTCAAATACCGTACAACGGACGGAATCTTGCGTTCAATTGTTGCATCAGCGGCTTGTTCGACAGGGACATGCCAGTCACAACTTCAACCAGACGGCTTGCCGTGAACCTTTGGCCGTGATAATGAATGTGTTCTCGCAACCAGTCCAGCAACGGCATGAATTCGCCCTTTGCAAACATTTGCTGGAGGTCGCCAAGCTCCGCTTCTGCCGCCGCATAGAACTGCGAGGCGTACATATTGCCAAGGGCATAAGTCGGAAAGTATCCCAGTAGTCCGGCACTCCAGTGAATGTCCTGTAAACAACCTTCTGTGTCGTTTGCAGGAGTAATTCCGAAGTCAGATGTGAACCGGCTGTTCCACGCTTCCGGAACATCGTTTGGTTTCAGTTTTCCGGAAATCAGGTCGCGTTCCAGATCAAACCGCAACATGATGTGCAGGTTGTAAGTGACCTCATCTGCCTCAACGCGAATAAACGATGGACTGACAGCATTGATCGCAAAATGAAAATCATCCAGCGATGAGGAGCTCAATGCGTCCGGAAAAAGCTGTTGGGCACGCGGATAGAAGTGCTGCCAGAACGCACGACTGCGACCGACCAAATTCTCCCACATTCGTGATTGTGACTCATGAATACCGAGTGACACAGAACTGCCCAGAGGTGTGCCGAACGCGTCTTCTCGCAATCCCTGTTCGTACATTCCGTGACCGGATTCGTGCAGTGTGCCAAAGAACGCCGACGAAAAGAACGATTCGTCGTACCGCGTTGTCAGACGGCAATCACCGGGGCCGAAGCCGCTGCAGAACGGATGAGTCGTGACATCCAATCGACCTTTGCGGAAGTCAAAGCCAATCGCCGCTGCTGCTTCACGCCCCAGCATCGCCTGCTGTGCTGCTGGGAAATGTTGCGATAACAATGCCCTGCTGGGGACGTTGCGAGCTCCTTTGATGGCGTCCAGAAGTGGCACAACTTCCTGTCGCAGCGCGTCGAACACTGCAGCCACATCCGCGCTGCTGGCGCCGGGTTCGTATTCGTCAAGCAGCGCGTCGTAGGGCTCACCGCCTTCTGCGAATCCAACCGCTGCGGCCTCTTCACGTTTCAGCGTAATGATCTGTTCCAGCCACGGAGCGAAGGCTCTGAAGTCGCTGTTTGAGCGAGCCTCGGCCCAATGATGTTGCGCCAGAGCGGTGACTCGCGAGATTTCTTCCACCAGCCTCTGCGGCAGTTTGCGAGAGCGATCGTAGGTGCGACGGATCTCTCGAATGTTGACGGCGGTATCTGAATCTGCCGCGTCGGTTAGCTCACTGTCGCCAAGCTGATCAAGCAGTTCTCCGATTTTTGGCAGCGTCGACCACTCGTGAGCCACTCCGGCCAACAAGCTGAGCTGATTGGCGCGATGTTCGTTTCCACCGGTCGGCATGTATGTCTCACGGTCCCAGCTAAGGACCGAGCCGCAGGATCCGAGCAATGCCGATTTACGAACAAGCGTCAGGAGTTGTTGATAGAGAGATTGTGGCATGGTAGATGTGGGTGGGTTACGCTCGTGCGTGGCAGGTGCGGTTGAGGTTTATTGATTCGCGGTTGTTGGAGAACCAACCTGGTTCAAACTATTCACCTTCGCCGCGACATACAAAAACAGACGCCGTCCGGAGGGCGGCGTCTGTTGATGATTTTCGTGAAGTCACATGGCCTCCGAGCGATGACTTTCTCGAACGGCAGCGTTCGCTTATTCCAGAATCATGTCTCGAACGGTGGCTCCGGTCGGAATCATCGGTAACACGTGTTCCTGATAAACGCAAAGCACGTCCAGTAGATACGGACCATCGTGATTAATCATTTCTGTAATCGCAGCCGGTAGTTCGGCTTTTGTGCGAACCTGCCGACCTTTGATGCCGTAGCCTTCGGCGATCTTCACGAAGTTCGGATAGGTTTCTTCCGGCTGACTTCCGTCACCGTCACCCAAAGCTTCTGGCTTGTCGACCGGACCCAAATAGGTGTGAGCTCGACGGCCGTCCATGAAGCGGTCTTCCCACTGTGTCACCATGCCAAGATGCTGGTTGTTCAGCAGAAATGTTTTGACCGGCAGATTTTCACACTTTAATGTGGCCAGTTCCTGAATGTTCATCTGGAAAGAACCATCACCATCGATATCAATGACCAAGGCGTCAGGAAACTGCGTTTGTACACCCATGGCAGCCGGCAGACCGAATCCCATTGTGCCCAGACCGGAACTGCTAAGCCATCGGCGTGGCTTAGCGAACTTGTAAAACTGAGCCGCCCACATCTGATGCTGGCCAACGCCCACAGTGATGTAGGTGTCGAGATCTTTGGTCTGACGATACAGCTCTTCGATCGCTGCCTGCTGCAGGATTTCTGTGTCGGAATCACGGTAACTGAGCGGGTACATTTTCTTCCATTCCGCGATCTGTGCTGTCCATTCGGTGATATCCGGAATATCAGCATCAGTCATGGCAGCGTTGAGTGCGACCAATGCTTTTTTCAGGTCCGCGTTGACGGGGATGTGAGCTTCTTTATTCTTATGAATCTCCGACGGATCAACATCGATGTGCACGATCTTGCCGTGCTTGGCGAATTCTTCCAGCTTGCCTGTCACACGGTCGTCGAAACGAACACCGAAAGCCAGTAGCAAGTCTGATGACTCAACCGCGTAGTTGGCATAGGCCGTTCCGTGCATCCCCAGCATGTGAACAGATTGTTCGTGTTCGCCAGGGAATGCTCCGAGTCCCATGACCGTCATGGCAACAGGAATTCCGGTCCGCAGAGCGAACTCTCGCAGCTCTTCTGTTGATTCGCTGATGATACAACCACCGCCAACGTACAGCATTGGCCGCTTTGAACGACGAACCGCCGCCAGAACCTGACTAATCTGCTCTGGAGCAGCTTTGCGAACGTCCGGCTGATAACCGGGCAGGTCGAAAGCAGGATCGAAGTCGATTTCATCCATCGTCAGGATGGCTTGCTGAACGTCTTTCGGAACGTCGATCAGAACCGGACCTGGTCTCCCCGTTGTAGCGATATAAAACGCCTCTTTCACAATGCGAGCCACATCGCGAACGTCGGTGATCAGATAGTGGTGCTTCGTGATCGAACGGCAAACTTCGACCATCGGCGTTTCCTGAAATGCATCGGTGCCGATGAATTTTTGAGGTACCTGTCCGGTGATCGCGATCAACGGAACACTGTCCAGCTTGGCGTCAGCGATACCAGTGACCAGGTTCGTCGCCCCGGGACCACTGGTTGCCATGCAGACACCAGCGCGACCGGTTGTGCGCGCGATGGCCTGAGCGGCGAAGCTGCCGCCTTGTTCATGCCGTGGCAGGATCGTACGGATACGATCGCGCTGAGCTCTGAGAGCCTGATGCAGTGGCATACTGCAGCCACCCGGGTAGGCGAAGATATATTCGGTTCCCATGCGGATCAGCATTTCGACCAGAATGTCGGCACCGTTCATGGTTTCAACGGATGTATTTTGTTCAACAGTAGCCAATTGAGTCACCTCAAAAACGCTCGAGATATTCGACAGCGGAAATGTGCCAGGATGCGAATTCCGCTGGCACACACGGAACGATCCGTAAGAGATCCTGTGGGATGACAAGTTTACGGAGGGTTGGGCGTTCGATCGACCCCGGAATAGCGCAGATTTAGCCGAATCACCCAATTCGCATCTGGAACCCGGTAAAGTTGGTCTGGAGATGGTGGTGTTTGCGCCACTGGAGCCGCCTGTCTGCACGATCCGGCTGCTGCTGGCTGCCTGCCGCAATTCGTCGGAGAAGTCCTGCGTTACAGCCGAATCCGGGAATCGTTCATTGAACTACCTGCCACCCGCGGGAAATTCCGGCTTTCGAGCGAGCTGCTCCGTCAACTGCCAATGATTTGGGCACCTACGACATTATGTCCGGAACACGAAGGCTTGCTGTTCTCATGGCCGCGCGCCAGCCAACAGCGGCAATAATTACGACAACTTCGGGCCTCCGGGGCCTCAACGACTCACAATGACGATGAGCTGGCTCCGTAGATTCCCCCAACCAGACCTGCAACAACCGACCAACGATTGTGGTTTTGCGGTTATCGAAACCTGACGCATCGACTATCGGACCTGCCAACGCCTCTTTGCAACCTGTATCTAAAGTGCTGCATCAGCACAGCATTGACTGGGCCAATTCAGTAGCAGTGAACTGCAGATGCGACTTCTCTGACCGTCGTCAGGGACACCAGGATCGGTA
>CALFOL010000855.1 GCA_937919915.1 uncultured Planctomycetaceae bacterium | reverse complement strand
TTGCTGCTCCGGTTGTTGCTGCTCCGGTTGTTGCTGCTCCGGTTGTTGCTGCTCCAGTTGTCGCTGCTCCGGTTGTTGCTGCTCCGGTTGTTGCTGCTCCGGTTGTCGCTGGTCAGATTCGTTTCCGTGACTTTCCGCTCAGTGAAGAAGTGCAGCAATCGATCGAACGCAGCGGCTATGTCGTGCCGACTGAAGTTCAGGCTCAGATCATTCCTTACATGCTGGCAGGTCGAGACGTCTTGGCGCAGTCACAAACCGGTACCGGAAAAACGGCTGCGTTCGCTCTGCCGATTCTGACTCGTATTGATCTCAGCAATCGCACACCACAGGTACTGGTGCTGACGCCAACTCGAGAACTTGCGATTCAGGTTGGCCGGGCATTTGCAACTTATGCCTCGGACGTGCCCGGCTTTGCGGTCGCCACGATTTATGGAGGCGCGGACTACGATTCACAACTCCGACAGCTCCGCAACGGTGTGCACGTTATTGTCGGCACACCAGGACGCACAATCGACCATATCAACCGTGGCACATTGAAGCTCGACGGCATCACCTGTCTGACTCTTGATGAAGCTGACGAAATGCTCAACATGGGTTTCCTGGAAGACGTTGAGTATGTCCTGGAAAGAACACCTGCCAATCGTCAGATCGCTCTGTTTTCTGCCACGATGCCGGCTCCTATTCGTAAGATTGCTCAGCAATATCTGAACGATCCGGCCCGAATTACGGTTAAAACCAAGACGATGACAGCCGAATCGATTCGGCAGCGAGCTCTAATCGTTTCGCCTCGCGACAAGGTCGACGCCCTGGTTCGTTTTCTGGAAGTCGAAGAAGCCGACGGCGTGATTGTCTTCACCAAAACTCGTGAAGGCACGGTTTCGGTAGCCGAAGCGTTGTGTCAACATGGATTGTCCGCAGTCGCATTGAATGGAGACATTCCACAGAAGCTGCGAGAACGCACGATCGAACAACTAAAATCGGGTAAGCTCGACATCCTGGTCGCCACCGACGTTGCGGCTCGAGGCCTGGATGTGCAACGCATCAGCCACGTGTTCAACTATGATGTGCCGAACGACGGTGAGACTTATATTCACCGCATCGGCCGTACAGGCCGAGCCGGGCGCAAGGGGGAAGCGATCATCTTCCTGTCGAATGCTGAGCGGCATAAGCTTCGGTCCATCGAACGCATCACCAATCAGCCGATCGAAGTCGTTCAGCCTCCTACGGCTGAGGATATGAATGCGATGCGAGTCGCCCGCTTTAAGCAGAAGATCACCGCTGTGATGGCCGACCAGGACCTGGCTTTGTTCCACAAAATGATCACTGAGCACGCTGAAGAAACCGGCAAGCCAATCGCTTACATCGCTGCGGCACTGGCACACATCGGTCTGGATGGTCGTCCATTCTTCGTCGAAGATCGTCCACGACGTAAGCCTTTCGAACGTGATGATCGCCGGGACAACAGAAACGATCGAAGTGATCGTCGTCCGGACCGTGGTCAAGGCGGTTTTGAAGAACGATCCGGTGCTCCCCGCCAGCTGTCAACACCGCGCGCCGGCATGGAACGGTTCCGCATCGAAGTCGGCCGGAAGGATGGAGTAAAGCCAGGTAATATCGTTGGGGCTGTGGCAAATGAAGGCGGCATTGACGGCGATCAGATTGGTCCAATTAGTATTCACGATTCCCACAGCACCGTGGATCTGCCGGTTGGAATGCCAGCCGACATCTACCAGACGTTGCAGCAAACGTGGGTTGCAGGCAAGCAGTTGCAATTGACGCGCGACTCCGGCATCCGCCACGGTGGTGAGTCTTCCGGCGGTGGCGCACATCGTTCTGCCGGTGGAGGCTCTCGCCCTGCTCATACTGGAGCCAGAAAACCGTTTCCTCGATCCGGCGGAGCAAGTGCGGGTTCGAAATTTAAGAAGCGAAAGCCAGGCGGCTCGCGTCCTCGCGACTAGAGCAACTTACCTTTTGTTGTGGACGGTTCTGGCTCGCGGGAACCGGCTCACATAGGACAAAACACGTCCTACGCGGCGACAAGTCAGCGAAATTCGCTGTAGAGTCGATGCGGTTCGGCTGTAGCCAGGTTTCTCCGAAACCTGGCTGCGTCGGGAGCAGGCTCTCTTTCCGCTCTGTGACATTTTCGGCAGCCAAGGCCCTGTCACGGCGAACGAGTCGTTGTGGCAAGGAGGTGAAATCATCCGGTTCATTCGCTCGTCGATTTCGCCTCCGGCTCTGAAACTCCCTCGACTGGCTTTACTGGTTCTGGCGTGTCACGCGTTGATTCTGGAGTTTGCGGGGCCACGGTCGATGTTGTCAGGGTAGTCAGGGTAGTCACCGCCGGCGAGGTTGAGGTTACCCGGTGGAAGAAAACCAAAATGAGCAACATCAGACCGAAGCCGGAAATTGTGATTCCGAGGATTGTTGCGTTCGAGACCTGTGTCCGCTTTGAGCGTTCGTTGGTCGACTGAATTGCTAGACTTCGCATGGATTGGGTTCCGGTCGATTTCTGTAGATGATATGAACAGTCAGACAGAACATCCCGAAGACGACAGCTACGACTGAGTAAGGAAAGCTTAAGTTCGAGCCGTTTACTTATTGTTGTGAACGGTACTCGCTCGCGGGAGCAGGCTTTCTTTGATCGAAACGCGTGCCCCGGCCACAAGTCAGCGTAATACGCTGTAGCGTTCGTCCAATCAGTTAATGGCGTTGTGGGGCATGTTGATCGTCGTAACGTCTGTTGTGTAGAGTTTTCCGCCAACATCCTGAGGAACCATCTGATGCCGGATCTTGCCGACTTCCATTCGCCCGTTTCAGAACTGTTCTCAACAGACACCGCATCGGCGACGATGTTGACGACCGATCAGTTGGCCCAGTACCAGCGGGACGGATTTCTAATCGGACCGCGGATTCTGAATTCCGAGCAGTTGTCAGCGTTGAAGGACGAACTCACGGAACTCACCAATCCGGAGCATGACGGCAGAGAACTATGGTACGAGTATCATTCCAACGAAGCGACGGACCCCGGCACTGTGCTGTTTCACGCTCTGGGAGCATGGCGACTTCGTCCAGCATTTCATGACAGTCTGTGGAACGCCGCGTTTACTGTTCCGGCCAGTCAGCTGCTGGGGGGCAGTGTTCGTTTCTGGCACGACCAGCTGTTCTGTAAGCCCGCTTTGCATGGTGGCGTTGTGGCGTGGCATCAGGATTATTCTTACTGGACGCGGACGACTCCGATGGCGCATCTCACGTGCTGGATTGGTCTCGACGACGCCACTGTCGACAACGGGTGTATTCACTATGTGCCGGGGAGCCACAAATGGGACCTGCTGCCTGTCACCGGACTTGCAGGAGATATGACTGCCATTCGTGACGTGTTGACGGAAGACCAGTGGGAACGATTCAATAATCCGGTCGCAGTGGAACTCAGTGCGGGGGAATGTGTGTTCCACCATCCGTTGACAATTCACGGTTCGTTCGCAAACCGTACAGAACGACCGCGACGCGCGACGGTTCTTAACGTCGTCAAAGACGGGGTCTGCAGCAGTGTCGACGAATTGTTGCTGGATGGCACCGAGATCATTCCGGCGGGCCAGCCGCTGGGAGGAAAGTTCTTTCCGTTGCTGCTTCATCAACGAAATCGTTGATTCACGAGCGAGTTTCCGGATGCCTTAATGTTTTGCTGCTAACCGACGGTTCCTTCCAAATATTGCAGGATTTGGAATGTTTTGTGCGGTAGAATGGCAATGGCTCCTGGCGGCGCAGAAAGACCGCTGACAGGAGAAGAATGTGTGGCAGAATCATCCTTCTTATCTGCGCATTCGCACTATGCCAGGGTTGGCAATCAGGTCTGGACCAAACTCTTCGTTCTCAGCTTTACCTGGCCGCAATTGTCAGAAACCTATGCCGTCTCAGACATCTACACAGAGAACGCGAACACGCGGCTTTACGCTGATCGAGCTGCTGGTCGTGATCGCGATCATCTCAATACTCATCGCGCTGCTGTTGCCGGCCGTACAGCAGGCACGCGAAGCTGCTCGACGAACGCAGTGCAAAAACAACCTCAAGCAACTGGGAATAGCACTTCACAACTATCACGACGTCAACGGCACGTTTCCGCCATCGGCCATCTGGCAGCTGGATTCGATGGGCACCCTGATTGACGCAACCGCTGGTCGCAGTTGGTTGTTCCAGTTACTGCCCTATCTTGAACAAGCCAACCTGTACAACGCCGCCAATGATTCAGTGCAGACGTTTATGGATCCGATTTCTTCGGCACGTTTGTCGGCATTGGCCTGTCCTTCGGATCCAGATTCCAACACGGTGATCAGCTTTGGTCAGGATATGGGAACCACCAGCTATCTTGGCAACGGCAGCCATCGCGGGATCGCGGCAAAACAGTTTTACGACTGCAGCCCGGTTGCTGACTTGACGTCCGGAACGATTACTCGCCAGGGAGTCCGCTTTCGAGACATCACCGACGGCACGTCCAACACGCTGCTGGTCGGTGAACGCGGTGTTATCACGCGATTCGGGGGTTACGGAATGTGGAACTACAGTCTGCTCGGATGTGCCAGTGGCAACGGAGACACCGTGTTGACTCATGATATCTGGCCATTCGCCACATCCACTGGTGGCCTGAACTATATCGGGGGCTTTCGTCCGCCAGAAGACTTCGGCGAGCCAGCAGGTGACGACATCTTTCATTGGTGGAGCTTTCATACTGGCGGCGGACAGTTCCTGCTGTCTGACGGCAGTGCTCGATTTGTGTCTTACAACACCGACTATGGCACGATGGATTCGCTGCATCAGCGCAACGATGGCGCTGTGATTGGAGAATTCTAGGGATGCTGTTCGGTATGCGGGAGATTTCGGCAAGCCTGGCGTTTGTGTGTTGCGGGTTTAGCGGATGCGGTACAGGCGCGGATATTCTGCCTGGCCGAGTGGCGATCGAAGTCACCGTGAAGATCGATTCGCAGTTGACTGGTGACGGAAATTTGGTTTTGCGTCCACAACCTGGGGTGAAGTGCCCGCTGATTAAAGTACCAGTGGTGGCCGGTGTTGGCCGACTGAATGCCACAGCGGGCCCGGTGCCCGGAGGCTATCAGGCGACGTTTCTGCCGGCTGGCGCGACCGGCAATATTACGGATGAACTTAGCAATGCCGGGCGAGTCCCTCCCACATCGGTCGGCCCGACGATCAAGGCGTCGCCAGCCACAGCAGTCGACGCCGTTGTGCCGAAAGGCGCCATCTCAGTGACGGTTCCGGCCGGATCGCCGGCAACCTTTGTCGCTGAATTCGAAGCCGCCTAGCTGGACATCGGCGACGTTTGTCGACATGTTGCTGTCGCAGACTTAACTTTCGGAATAATCACGACCGCAATGACCCACCCCATGGCAAACGACAATCGACGACGGACTGTTCTGGCGTTGCTGTGTGTGCTGATGTGGCATCCTACCACGAACGGTCAGGACCAAAAGCAGACGACAAACACGGTGCGTGTGGCAACGTTCAATGTCAGTCTGAATCGCCCCACTGGCGGACAGCTGGCAAGAGATCTGGCCGCTGCCAATCCACAGGCTCGGAATGTTGCGCGCATCCTGCGTGAAGTTCGCCCTGACATCGTGCTGCTGAATGAATTCGACTACGACCCAACAGGCGAATCCATTCGCCTGTTTCTAAACAACTATCTGAATGCGCCGAAAACGTCTGAGGATTCTTCTGAGCCATTACATTACGCGTACAGTTTCGCGGCGGATGTGAACACCGGTTTGCCCAGTGGCATGGATCTGAACAAAAACGGCAAGACGGACGACCCGGCGGACGCATTCGGCTTCGGTCGATTTCCGGGCCAGTACGGAATGGTCGTGCTGTCTCGCTTCCCGATTCAGCAGGACGCGGTCCGCACGTTTCAAAAACTGCTGTGGCAGGACATGCCTGAAGCTGCGGTGCCAGTCGATCCCGCTTCCAACCAGTCATGGTATTCCGCGGATGTGTGGTCCAGGCTGAGATTGTCCTCAAAGAGTCATTGGGACGTGCCAATTCATGTCGGAGACTCAACGTTACATGTGCTGGCGTGCCATCCGACCCCACCAGCATTTGATGGTCCGGAAGACCGCAACGGCCGACGGAACCATGACGAAATTCGGCTATGGGCAGACTATATTTCACCAGATCGCAGCGACTGGATCGTCGACGACAAAGGACGCGCTGGCGGGCTTTCAGATGCGGCCTCGTTCGTGGTGATGGGCGACCTGAACGCTGATCCGGTAGATGGCGAAAGCTACCAGCACGCGATTCATCAGTTACTGAAGCACCCACGAATTCACGCGACGCTGGTTCCTGCGAGTGCGGGAGCAACCGCAACAGCAATTGCTCAGGGAAAAACCAACAGTCGACAATCCGGTAATCCTGCCTACGATACAGCAGATTTCTCTGATGACAGCGTCGGCAATCTTCGAATCGATTACGTTCTGCCCTCATTGAATTTACATGTGGACGCCAACGGCGTGTTCTGGCCCACTGCTGATCATGGATTACACGAGGCTTCACAGAGTTCCGACCATCATCTCGTCTGGGTCGACATCACGCCCCCGCGAGCGACAAAAAAAGCCGAATGACCACAACAGACTTCACTGATTCTGACCCGCGAATCTCGGGCAGGAAAATCGTTTTCGCGATGTTTGCGATGGGCTTTCTTGCCACGGGGCTGCTATGGCTTTATTGGGATCTGCATCTGCAACCATTCATGCCACTGCAGGAAGCACTTGCCGGAGAATTCGAAAAATCGAGTCCGCGGGTGGACGGAGGACAGCGCAAAAGCCACAAAGGTACGCCGCGAGTACTGCGAGTTGTCATGCGGGTTCCGTTCGATCCAACCAGCAGGGCCATTGAAGCTCAGACAGCCATCGAAGAGCGAATCCAGCGGACTCACGAGCTAGCGAAGAAGTACGCCACGATCGAAGAGTATGAACTTCTGGAGGTCCATCTGTTTCACGAGCAGAAGGAGCAGATGATATCGCAAAAGACGTTCTCAAAGGACATTAGCGACACGAGTGTTCCGCGTTCCTGAAGCCGAGCGACAGGTCGCTTACAGGGTCACAAACTCGAAGACTGATGCCGGATGACATGGCACGCGGTGCCGTGCCGTGCGGTGCGATGCGATGCGATGCGATGCGATGCGATGCGATGCGATGCGATGCGATGCGA
>CALFOL010000854.1 GCA_937919915.1 uncultured Planctomycetaceae bacterium | reverse complement strand
TTCGAGGAAGCAGGCCGGCAACCACTTACCGTAAGAACCTGATCTCAGTTGGGGCAGGACAAAAGGCAGGAACTTAATTGTAATTACCCGAAGGCCCGCAATGCCAGGCACATACAATATCGCGTAACAAGATTACGAGATGTTATACAGCTGCAGCGGTTCCGTTCGGCAGCATAGACATATGCAGTCATTCCGCCGTCTGGCGTCGGCAGCGGCGACCATCATACTCAATCACAGCTGCCGAACGTCGCGGTTGCATTGTGACACCGGTTTGCGAGATTTTGTACAGTAAGAACGTGTACAATCGGGTCATGATGGATGACAATGAGCACGAACCAATCCAACCGGTACGGCCCGGAGCAACAGAATCTTCATGAACAAACTGCAAAAACATTTCGGCAACATCATGCCAGGCATGTTTGCAGTGGGCGTCTCTGTGTTCGTCTGTAATGCAGGTGTCGCGCAGGATGTCGGCACACAGACTGCCGATGAGACGTTTTTCTTTGAGCAAATCGAACCTGTTCTGAAGCGACATTGCTTTGAATGTCATTCGCATGCGTCCGACGAGATCAGTGGCGGCCTGGCACTGGATTCCCAAAGCGGTTGGAGCAAGGGGGGAGATCGCGGTCCGGCCATTCATCCCGGCGACGCTGCGAACAGTCTGCTGATCAAAGCTGTTCGCAAAGAAAACGAAACCCTGCAGATGCCACCGGAAGAAAAACTGTCTGACGATACGGTGGCGTTGCTGGTGGCATGGATCAATCGCGGAGCGGCGGATCCTCGCAAGACGGTGAAGCTGCCAACTACTGACGGGGATCCGCTCGACTGGTGGTCGCTGCGGCCACTTTTTCGGCCCGATGTTCCGCAGCGTCGCTCCGGCTCACCTGAGAATCAAGGCGGCGATGAAAACACAGGCGGACCGTCGGCGCTGCGCTCGATTGACTCCTTCGTCTTACAGAAACTAAATGAAGCGGGAATCACACCAGCCCCGGCGGCGGATCGTCGCACGCTCATCCGTCGCCTGTACTTCGACCTGCACGGACTTCCGCCGACTTCGACAGAAGCCGATGCCTTCGTCAGTGATTCCGATCCTAATGCTTACGCAAAACTGGTTGACCGACTACTTGAGTCGCCGCGATATGGCGAACGCTGGGCGCGGCACTGGCTGGATGCCGTTCACTTTGCCGATTCGCATGGCTGTGAACATGACGTCCTGCGCCCGAATGCCTGGCGATACCGCGATTATGTGATAGACAGTCTTAACAACGACACACCTTGGCCGCGATTTATTCGAGAACAACTGGCGGCGGACTACTTCTATCCCGAGGACACGAATCTCACACCCGCGCTGGGCTTCGTTTCTGCCGGACCACTGGAACTCAGCCGAGCCGGAACAGCACCCGTGACTTTCGATTATCTCGACCGTGACGACATGGTCACTCAAACGATGGCCGTCTTCGCCAGCACCACTGCCAACTGTGCTCGCTGTCATGATCACAAATTCGATCCGATCACGCAGGAAGATTATTACTCGCTGCAGGCGGTCTTCGCGGGCGTCGGAAAAGGCGACGTTGACTACGACGCAGATTCGTCCGTGGCAACCGCACGTCGGCAGTGGGATGCACTCATTGCCGCAGCGAAAAGCGGCGATCCCGTTGTCATGACAGCGCCGCAGAACGTGGAGATCGTCGATCAGTGGGAAGCAAAGTTTGGGCAACAAACGGCGACATGGGAAGTGCTGCGTCCGGCAACGTTTCTCTCATCGGACGGCTCAACACTCAACCGCCTGGACGACAACTCTGTGCTCGCATCAGGCGTTCGCCCGGATCGGGACACCTACACGATCACGGCACCAACGTCGCTCAATCGACTGACAGCAATCAGGCTCGACGTGCTTGCCGACGACAGCCTGCCGATGCTGGGACCGGGGCGACAGGACAACGGCAACCTGCACCTGACCGAATTTTCTGCAGTGCTGTTTGATGCAAAAACCGCTGAACCATCGCCGCTAAAGATTCGCAAGGTGGTGGCAGACTGGGATCAGGAAGGCTGGACGATTGCTCATACTCTGGACGGTGATCTCAAAACAGCCTGGGGTATTTTCCCCAAAGTGGGTCAGTCTCACCACGCCGTATTTGAACTCGAAACACCGGTGGACCTCAGTGAGGGCAGTAATGTCGTCGTCGTGCTGCAGCAACTGCATGGAGCCGGGCATTTGATTGGTCGTGTCAAACTGTATGCCACAGATGCTGATGCCGCTGCTGCCGAAGTTGTCCCCGACGAAGTCGCTGCCGGCCTGAAGCTTCCGCGGACTGAGCGATCGTCGCAACAACAGGCGGCTGTCGCAGCCTACGCGCTGCAGGCTCATGCCGCACAACAGTTGGCGGCCCTGCCGACGATGTCATCCGTGTATGCGGTCTCCGCCAGTTATTCACGTGCGAACAAACAGCCCAACCCGATGCCTCCGAAAGTTGTGCATGTGCTGAAGCGCGGTGACATTCACAAGCCGGGGAACGTAGCGGCCCCTGGCGCGTTGTCGTCGATCGAAGCACTTTCCGGTCGCTTTGCATTGGAGGATCCGGATATCGAACCAGCGCGTCGCGCAGCGCTGGCAGAATGGCTGACGGCAAACGACAACCCGCTCACATGGCGCAGCGTGGTGAATCGCGTTTGGGCGTGGCATTTCGGCAGTGGATTGTGCAACACACCAAATGACTTTGGTCGCATGGGCGGCATTCCGTCGCATCCTGAACTCCTCGATTGGTTATCCGTCTGGTTTCGCGACGACGCTCACGGATCGCTGAAACAACTGCATCGGATGATTTTATTGTCCGATGCCTACCAGCGGCGGTCCACAACGACGACGCTCACTGACACCGACCCGCAGAACCGTATGCTGTGGCGCATGAATCGTCATCCACTGGACGCCGAGTCTTTTCGAGACGCCGTGCTGCAGATTTCCGGCCGCATTGACCTGACCATGGGAGGGCTGGGTATCCAGCAATTCACGCAGTCAAAGGGAGCTCAGAGCACACCGAAACTGGATTACGACGCGTTCGACTGGAGCGCGCCGGCTGCCGCTCGCCGCAGCATTTACCGCGTCGTCTGGCGAGGTATCGCGGATCCGTTTATGGAATCGCTCGACTTCCCGGACCTCGGCCTGCTGGCTCCACAGCGAGGCAATTCAGTATCCGCGCTGCAAGCGTTGGCGACGTTCAATAATGACTTCGTGCTGCATCATTGCCAGGTGCTGGCTGATAAGTTGACGAACGAGCATCCAACGATTGACGACCGGATTCGTCACGCCTGCCGAATCATCTACCTGCGAGAACCAGCTGAAGGCGAACACCAGCTGTTGAACGAGTACGCCAACGCACATGGACTCGCGGCCACGTGCCGCGTCCTGTTCAACAGTAACGAATTTCTCTTTGTGGATTGACCTCGTAACAACATCATGGATCAACCCAGACGACAATTCCTGTGGAACATTGGCGGAGGCCTTGGTGGTCTGGCCGTCTCGCAGATGCTTGCGCAGGAAGCCTTGTCTTCGGAGACCGCGAAGCCCAACCCGGCATTCCACGGCGGACTGCATCATCCAGCGAAAGTCAAACGCGTCATTCAGTTGTTCATGACGGGCGGTGCCAGCCCGATGGACACGTTCGATTACAAACCGGAACTCGAACGACTGCACGGCCAAAAGCTCGGGCCAGCCGAAAAACCGGAAGGATTCACCGCGCCGGCCGGTGCGATCATGAAGAGTCCTTTCGCATTCAAACAGCACGGCGAAAGCGGACGCTGGGTCAGCAGCGTGTTTCCACACCAGGCGGAAGTTGTGGATGAGATGGCTTTTCTGATGGCGATGGCGTCGAAGACCAACGTACATGGTCCGGCGACCTACATGATGAATTCCGGTTTCCTGCTGCCCGGCTTTCCGTCAATGGGAGCGTGGATTTCTTATGGGCTCGGCAACCTGACCGACGATCTGCCAACATTCGTTGTGCTGCCCGATGCCAAAGGTCTGCCGTACAATCAGAAGGGCCCGTTCTCATCCGGTTTTCTGCCCGCTGTTCATCAGGGCACCGTGATCAAGGCCGGCGACAGGCCCGTGCCGGACCTGTTTGCTGATTCGAAACATGCCTTCGCATCACGCGAAGCCGACAAGGCCGGTTTCGATTTATTGAACAAACTGAATACCAATCACGCGACTGAGAACCCTCATGACTCGCGACTGGAAGCACGCATCCGATCGTACGAACTCGCGGCAAAGATGCAGTTGTCGGCTCCTGAAGCGTTTGATGTCACACAGGAAACCGCAGAAACTCATAAGGCTTACGGAACCGACAACTCCGTTACCGAGGATTTTGCACGGCGTTGTATTCTGGCTCGACGACTGGTGGAACGTGGCACGCGCTTTGTGCAGGTCTGGAGCGGTCCTCAGGGAGCCACCGGCAACTGGGACAATCACGGCAGCATCCCCAACGAGCTGCCGCCAATTGCCGCGTCAGTAGATCAGCCGATCGCCGCGCTGCTGCGAGACCTGAAGTCTCGCGGCCTGTTTGAAGACACGCTGCTGATCTGGACAACCGAATTCGGTCGCACTCCGTTTGCCCAGGGCGGCGACGGTCGCGACCACAACGGTGGTTCGTTTGTCACCTGGCTGGCCGGTGCTGGAATCAAAGCGGGAGTCAGCTACGGACAAAGCGACGACTGGGGCTACAAGGCCGAGGAAGGAAAAACGTACTGCTACGATTTCCACGCGACGGTGCTGCATCTGCTGGGCATCGACCACAAACGTCTCGTCTATCGCCAAAGCGGGATCGACCGCCGCCTGACGGACGTGCATGGGCATGTCGTGAAGGAGATCCTGACGTAGCGCCTCATCACACAGCGCCGTCTGGATTTTCCGGAGCCGGATTGCGGTCGTCTCTGCCGAACCGACGGGGAGCGAGAGACGGCGGACCGTGTTCACCCGATCAGTTCGGGAATCAACTCGCCACCGAACTGTGAAAGCTGTTTGTAGCGGCCGCCGTGAAAGTACGTCAGCTTGTTGTCATCGAGGCCCAGTAGCTTCAGCATCGTGACATGCACGTCGCGGATCGGATGAACCACCTCAACCGCTTTCGCACCGATCTCGTCAGTCCCGCCAACGATTGTGCCGGCTTTCGTGCCTCCGCCGACGAACCACATGTTCATCGCTTCAGCGTTGTGATCGCGCCCGAGTGACGTCACTCCGCCACGATAATTGTTGTCGACCGTTCGTCCGAATTCGCCCGTCCAGACGACCAGCGTATCGTCGAGCATGCCACGGGCCTTCAAGTCTTTGATCAGCGCGGCAATTGGCTGATCCACACTCTTGATTCACGACGAGTGGCCCTTTTCCAAATAGTCATGACTGTCCCAGCCGCCGGAAAAAATCTGCACGAAACGAACGCCTTTCTCCACCAGCCGTCGCGCCATCAGGCACTGACGACCAAACGCAGCTGTTTCCTTTTGGTCGAGACCGTAGGAATCGCGAACGTGCTCGGGCTCACTATCAATGTCGACGACTCCCGGAACAGACATCTGCATCCGGTACGCGAGTTCGTAGCTGTCCATTCGCGCCTGCAAGTCGGCGTGTTCGGGATGTTCCGCCGCGTATTCGGCATTCAGCATGGCCAGCTGATCAAGCGTTTTGCGTTGATGGCTTCGCGTCTTGAAAGTCGGCGGGTTGAGATCGAGGATCGGTGATCCCGTCGATCGCAAACGCGTTCCCTGATAGTGCGCGGGCAGGAATCCGTTCGTCCAGTTCGCTGGCCCGGCTTGTGGAATCGCCAGTTCCGTCATCACCACATAGCCGGGCAGGTTTTGGTTTTCGCTGCCCAATCCGTACGTGAACCTCGCCCACAGGTTTAGAAGTTGCGCCTTTGGGTAATGAAATTTAAAATTGGTATTGCAGAAA
>CALFOL010000853.1 GCA_937919915.1 uncultured Planctomycetaceae bacterium | reverse complement strand
CGCAACAACGCCTGCCAGATTGTTGACCATATGGCCCAGCATCGCTGGCCATATACAGTCAGCACGCCAGGCAACGATGCCCAGCCATACGCCCACCGGAAAGACAATCGCGGCGTGCAGAGGATCCACGTGCGCAATTGCAAAAATGACTGACGACACTCCGGTGGCTGCGATTGGTGACCAACGTTTCAAAAGTCGTGACTGAAGATATCCTCGAAACAGAATCTCTTCAACAAATCCTGGCACCACCCCGACAAGGACCGCCACCGCGATGAATCGAAATGCCGAGTTCGCTGTCATCAATTGTGTCAGTTGCTCAAGGTGTTCCGATACCTTCGCGCCAGCAAATTCAAACAACAGCCATGTGATAATGCCTACCATTGGCGTTGCGACGGCGAAGGCAAATGCATGCCCCGCCGACATGCGACCACGGCCTAACCGCAGACGTTGCCGCATGGGAACAGGCGAGAGCGATGCAGCAATGACCGCGGCGCCCAGGAACACCAATTGACCAGGAATGACAGCGACCCAGATTCCCATTGGGTGCGACAACAAGTCAGCCATTGCCGTTTCCAGATTTGACGAATCCGTGGCCGACGTTCCCGCCGAAATCAGGACAACGACAATCGCGATGCCCGCAACGATGAGGCCGACAATAATCGCGATCAATGGGACCGCGATCGCCGACCAGATTCGAGGCAGCTCGACCGGCTCACAGGACTCGATCCAATCGTCTGAGTGAATCCAGTCAGACTCGGGCTCTGCTGTAGACTGCGTCGTCGGCTCAATAGATTCGATGGGGTCATCCATGCGATCACTCTGGAGTTCAAAAGAGGCAAATGTCGACAGAGGTTTTATCAAAAGCGGCCGCACATCGCCTAACCGCCAAAACGAATTGCGATCAATCGGGCGGCGGGGATGCTGACTCGTCAGTCGGGCGTGGGGGCTCTTTGTCTTACAGTATAACCACTGGTGCCCCTACGCTGCCTATGGCGGAGTGGAGAATTGCGTACAATGTGTTTTTTATTGCAGGCCTTCGAACCTGTGCCTACGCCGGATGTCAACAGACAGCCTCATGTGAGCAGGGAGCGTCCGAACGCGGCAGTTACTTCGTGTACTGCCGCCGATTTGAGTGGTGTACCCAAAAACGTGGATGCGTGGGGCTCGTGGGAGCAGGCGATTTGCTGTCGAAAACCGTTCGACGCGGCCACAAGTCAGCGTAATACGCTGAAGAGCGAAAGACAGGCCCTGCTCGTGAAACGCGCGAAATCAGCCACGACTGCGCTGTGCGGCTCTCCAGCATCGGGAAATCAGAGCGCAAAGCCCCGGGCAAGAATGGTCTGTTCCTGCGATAGCCCTGCGCAGTGACTACGCTGCCCGGCGAAACGGCTGAGCGTTGGCCGTTGCCTGCGTCTCTCCGCGATACAAATGCTCGCGGGTACACGGCATTCCCGAAAGGCCTTTCGCTTTGTGTTTGGTCGCGACCGTCTGATAAATCCGAGCTCCGCCGTCTCCCAGAGCGAACACGCAGCCAGCCAGGTACAGTGTCCACATGCGGTATTTCTCTTCGCCGATCTGACGCACGGCTTCTTCGCGATTGGCTTCCAGTCGCTGGCACCAGTGACGACACGTGAGCGAATAATGATCACGCCAGCCTTCGACGTCATGGACGTCGAACCCTTTGCTTTCCATGCACTGAATCATGTGCCCCAGATGATCAAGCTCACCGCCGGGGAAAATGTATTTCGCCAGCAGTCGACGTTCCGGCGACATTTTTCGGAATGCCTTATCATCCATCTTGGCCGGGCGCGTGATCCCGTGGTTCAGAAACATACCGCGGTCCGTCAACATTGAGCTGACTTTGTTCATGTATCCGGCCATGTTGTCGATCCCGACGTGCTCAACCATTCCAATGCTGGAAATCTTGTCGAACGGGCCTTCCGCGTAGGCGTAATCTTTGAGCTCTACGGTGACCTGGCCTTTCAGACCGAGATCATTAATCCTCTGCTGCGTGAGTGCAAGCTGTTCTTCAGATAGCGTAATCCCGTGAGACTTCACGCCATAGTATTTGGCTGCATGGCAAATCAAGGCGCCCCAGCCGCAGCCAATGTCAAGATGAAGTTCGCCTGCCTTCATTTGTAGTTTACGGCAGATCATGTCGAGCTTATTGAATTGTGCCTGCTCCAGCGTATCGTCCCAGCTGTTGAAGTACGCGCAGCTGTACAGCATCTGATCGTCAAGGAACAACTTGTAGAAATCGTTGCCGACGTCGTAGTGGAACTGGATGAAGTCTTTGTTCTCTGTCTGCTCACGCTTCAGACCGGTTTCGTCACCCGTATAACAATGCTCAACGTCTGTGGTTTCTCCTTTGGCAAACAGAAACGAAGACGCAAACTTCGCCAGCATCGCAACGGGAATCCCCTTCGTCTTACTGCGGCTGTTCTTCACGCGAGCGGTTTCGATAAACGTCACCATGTCAGCGCCGTGATAGTTGACGGCACCGCGTGCGTAGAGTCGCAGCAGGGTTTCCGGTTTTGGGCTTCGCAGCAACGTCCCGATAACACCTGGGCCGGAGATTGAGATCTCCAGACCGGGTTCCACGTTTTCGCCAAGTGGAACAAGACTGCCATCCCAGAGCCGTACTGAGACCGGCGAATTCAGGCGAGTACGAAGGTACTGAAACAATTCAGTGGCACGTCGAATTTGTCGTTTTGCTTTCGCTTCCCTGCTGAACATTTTCCGCTCCAAAGTTGCCTGCTCGCAACAGCTGCACTTCCAGAAAACAGTTCGCCGCACTCCATTGCAGGCGATCACTCCGTATCGGCAGGAATTGTAGTAGTAACCCTTCGATTCCTGCGAGAGCGATTGCTGAGTGAAGGCGGCTGCTTCCTCAGGATCCGCTCTTATGGAGATCACGACAGTCCGCCGAATTTTTCAGCAAATTTCGCTGTTTCGCGCCGTCACTTCGCTGTGGAGCGGGAGGCAATACCGTTGAAGTTTTAGGCAACGGCGCCAGCCACGGGGATTTTGGGTTCGTCTCGCCAGTAAATACAACGCCTGAGGCTACCGCCAACTGGTCCGAATTGTGTCGAACGGCCATTTGTCGGCTCTTGCCGTCTTTCTCATGAAACCGAAGTTTCCGAGATCCCGGCCGATTTCGCCATGACGATTCAGTATCCCAGAGATTTAGAGCGCCTAACAGAACCCTCGTTGTAGAGTTCTGAAGCAGATGATTGATTCCGCAATTCTTGAGGAATGCGTGACGCATTTTTGGAGTGCGATCAATTCGAACTCTCAGCCGTCGATAGTTGTGAATCCATCCGAGCGTTCGCTGGGACACCCACCGATAAACCCCAAGTCCGCTTTCATGCTCTTCATTGCGGCGAGCCAGATGTGGTTCAATTCCTCGTTGACGAAGTTGGTCTCGATGAGATTCCGAATCGTAGGCACTATCTGCATACAGTTCGTCCGGTCGTCTGACCTCAGCTCTCAAGAATGCGCGACAGAGCACGAATCCTGCACATGGTTCCTGTGATTGGTGTGCGTCCAGTCGGAAAATTC
>CALFOL010000852.1 GCA_937919915.1 uncultured Planctomycetaceae bacterium | reverse complement strand
GTCAGTGTTGATTCGGGATCGTTCCAAAGAATGTCCATTCCTTCCCAGCCGCCTTGCGGTTTCCCTTTGTTGTCCGGATGGTTCATGTCGTTGGAATACGGAATTCCAAAGTAGGTGTCAAAACCGTTCGATGTGGGCAGAACTTCCGGATGATGTCCGAGATGCCATTTGCCGAAGCATGCTGTGGCGTATCCCTGCTGCTTCAGATGATCAGCGATGGTGTGTTCTTCCGGATGCAATCCCTTCGTTGAGGACGGAAACAGCACATGCTGATGCATTCCGACGCGCTTGGGATAACAGGCCGTCAACAAGGCGGCTCGCGATGGAGTGCACACCGGTGACGCCACCATGAAACTGGTGAACTTTCGTCCCTCTGTGGCAAGCCGGTCGATGTTGGGCGTGCGAATTGTCTTCGACCCGAAGCAGCTCAGGTCTCCATAACCCTGGTCGTCAATAAAGATGATGACCACATTTGGCTTCGCCGCTTCCACACAGTTTATGGTCGGCAGAAGGGCCGCCAGAACGAACAGGAAGCGAGTGATCAAAACGTTGGGGCGAGGATTCTGCACGTATTCGGTTTCCGTGAAGTCTGGCATGTGGGATGACAAGCGTTGTAGTCTACGGAATCAGCCGTTCAAACGTAGTCAACGCGGGCAATTTACTGGCTGGCTGATTTTTGGAAGCCATTCGGGCTGAAATGCATTCGTTCGCGTTGTTCATTTCAACGGGATGAGACGATTCATTCTGGTGTTTCCATCAATTCGAGTGCGGACAACGGTTCACGCAAAGGTGTCAAGCCGCAGAGGTTTGAAACTACTTTCGTCCCCTGGCGCCTTTGCGTGAGACAGCTTGTTCCCGCGAGGGGTCGTAGTTCGGATTCGGCACAGCCATCTGCGCATCGACGTCATTAAGATACTTCACCAGCAGAGCATCCAGTTGGGCGACTTGATCGGGCATCCGCTTTGCCAGATCGTTGCGTTCTGAAACGTTTTTTCCCATATCAAACAACACGAGTCGACCGTTTTCGTAGAACTTCATCAGCTTCAGATCGCCCAGGTACAAAGCCGAATGAGGTCCATCGCCGCCTTGATAATGAGGGAAGTGAAAGACCATTTCTTCGCGTTGTCGTTTGACGGTTCCCTGCCCATCGTCCAGCAATGCGACGATGCTGCCGCCTTCGATATTGCGAGGCAATTTTGCAGTAGAAATCCCCGCCCATTCGCAGTAGGTGGGAAACAGGTCGTAGCCGACAATGCGTTCGTGGCACCATGAACCGGGCTGGATGCCGGGGCCTCGAATGATGAACGGACTGCGGATGCCGCCTTCCCAAACGCCACCTTTGCCACCGGCCAGACCACCACTGCGCCCCCGTCCACCACCGCCCGAACCGTTGTCAGACATGTAAATCACAAACGTATTGTCTTGCAGGCCCAGTCGATCCACGGCATCGACGACCAGGCCAACGCCAGTATCAAGATTCTCGGCAATCGCCGCGCTGCTGACTCGTTTATCGTCCGCTCTGCCACCCATCTTTTGTGCGTATTTCGCCAGAGTCGCCGGCATTGCATTCTGAGAAGCGTGCAGAGCGTGCCACGACATTTGGATGAAGAATGGCTTGCCGGCCTTGTTACTGCGTTCGATGAATGAGATCGCTCGTTCGGTCATGCCGAAGATATCCGCGGGATTGGGATTAACGAACTTATGAGCGTACTCGTTGCCGTTTTCTCCATCCCCTTCGTCATAGCCGTGAGCCGCCGGTCCACCGCCGTTGAGATGCCACTTGCCATAATGCGCCGTGGCGTATCCGGCATCGTGCAGCAGTTCCGCGACGGTCACCTCGCTGCGGGCAATCTGCTTCGTATTGCGCGGCTCGATCATCTTGCGACCAGCTTCGGGCGGAGCCGCCTTCGTCCAGTGCATAGTCGCGGGACTCTTCCCTGTTTGCAGGCTGATTCGGGTCGGCGAACATACGGACGCCGGAGCGTACGCGGCCGAGAACCTCATGCTCTGAGCAGCTAGTTTTTCCAGATTTGGTGTTTCTACAATGGAACTCTTCGATCAATCCAGATCCGGATGCATCGCCACGGACAGCCCATTCCATGCCTGATCGTCCGACATCATGAACAGGATGTTGGGCCGATCGGCGGCGACTGTCACGTCAACCAAACCAACAATGATCAGCACGAAAGCACCGGTTTCACGCAACTGTGCAAAGATGCGAGGGCTTGAGTTTGTGATCGTCTTCATTCCTTAGCGCCTTCTCGTCTATGTGTGAGTGCTTTTGCTTCTGCTACATAGGAATACGTCACTTTGCCGTTTCTGTGCTCGCAGAATACCGTTTCATTCTCTGGATCAAACCAAAAATGTACCCGTTTGGTGCTGGACAAATCGTGTAATTTGCGAACACAGGGGTTGCCGGTCTGATTTTGTCGGCGTCGTCGGGATTTGTTTGCTATCCATGGCGTCCGGCAAGGTAAGCCGCTGCGGTTGGGTCGGATGGTGAATTGAACATCATGTCCGCGGCGCCTTGTTCGATGATTTCTCCGGCTCCGTCCCGCAGCCAGAACACAGCAGCAGTGTCGGAAAGTCGTCTCGCTTGCGCCAGATTGTGAGTCACGATTACGATCGTGTATTGGCCGCGCAGATCTTTGATGAGGGATTCAACACGACTCGCGGCAATGGGATCGAGTGCGCTACAGGGTTCATCCATCAGCAGCACCTGTGGCTCCAAAGCCAGCGCCCGAGCAATGCATAGCCGCTGCTGTTGACCTCCGGAAAGCTGGAGTGCAGGTTGGTCAAGTCGATCCTTCACTTCGTCCCACAGGCCGACGTCCTGTAAGACTCGCTGAGTGATGCTGTCCAGTTCCGGCTTGTGCCGCGTCCCGTGCTCTCGCAACGCCAGCTGGATGTTACGACGGATGCTCATAGGAAACGGGTTTGGCTTCTGAAAAATCATCCCCACGCGGCGTCGTAACTCAGCGGAAGAGCGCACGTCACGATGAATGTCACAGCCGTCGATCAGCACGCGACCAGTGATGCGGGCGCTGGGAATGAGATCGGTCATCCGATTCAACGCCGACAAAAAGCTACTCTTGCCGCAGCCGGACGGTCCCACAATCGCAGCGATACTGCCCTGCTCAACAGTTAGCGACGCATCCCGAATCGCGATCTGCGAACCATAACTGACAGTAAGTGATTCCGTCTGAATCATATTGAGCCTCCCGGCGATCCCGGCATCCTCAGACCGGCCAGCCGCATCAGCACGATGGCGACGGCGTTGATTATCAATAACAGTACGACCAGGACTGCAGCGGTTGCGTACGCCTGAGAACTGCCGCCGGGCACATTCAGCGCGAGGTCATAAATATGCACGCTCATGGACCGCCCGGAATCTTGCAACGATTCCGGCATGCGAGTGACATATCCGGCGGTGAAGATCAAAGCCGCCGTTTCAGCCAGCGCTCGGCCAACGCTGAGCACCAGTCCGGCGGCCATCCCTGGTGCGGCGGCAGGAAGAATGACGCGAAACAACGTCGTCGTCCGGCTGAGCCCAAGTCCGGCGGCCGCGTGACGGTAGTCATCGGGCACGGCAAGGATTGCTTGTTCTGTCGTTCGAATCAAAATCGGTAACACCATGCAGGCCAGCGTCAGTCCGCCGGACATGATGGAATAACCCATGCCCAGAGCGATGCAGAAAAAATGCATTGCCAAACAACCCAAACACGATCGATGGAACCGCCGCCAACATCTCCAGACACCGCAGCACGATACGACTGAATCGGGATCGCTCATGCCTGTTTTTCGTCAGGGCAATCGCTGATGCCAGGGACAGCGGAGCCGAAACGCACAATGTCACGGTGAGAATCAGCAACGTAGAAACAAGGATCGGACCGATTCCGCCAGCTCGCCCCGCATCTTCGGGGGCAGACACAAGGAACGACATGTTCACATGCGAAGCTCCGCGACGAAAAATGTCAAACAGGATCCAAAGCAACGCACTCACCACGGCAGTGGCAGCCAGCCACATCCCGACAGCGGCAACCGTGTCAGAGTTGACTCGGCGAAATCGTAGACGCAGGGAATTATTCGACATGGCGACGGCCTCCGAAAACTTCCGCCACCACAACCAGGATCCCGACAATCATCATCAACAGCAAACCGCTGACAAACAGTACGCTGCGATGAGCGCTGGAGGCATATCCCATTTCCAATGCAATGTTTGCAGTAAGCGTCCGGGTAGCAGTCCATTTTGCGCATAGCCGTATTCCACGGCGTTTTGTGGACGTCTCGGGGATAGGGATGTTGAATTGGCGGGTTAACTTC
>CALFOL010000851.1 GCA_937919915.1 uncultured Planctomycetaceae bacterium | reverse complement strand
TATTTCTATTTGATGGAACGCAAGATCGCGGGCACCGGGGGCACAGAAGCCGCCGCTGCGACGAATGCTGAAGCTGCCGCGATTAAGTCGATTGAAAACGATGTCGACCAGCATGCCTGTCCGCACTGTGGTATGATGCAGCCGGACATGATTGCCGAAGTGCGCAGGAACAGATTTCTGGCCGGTAAGTGGATGGCCCCCCCCATCATCATTCTGGTGGCGTTCTTTATTGCGCTGCCTCACTGGATGACCATTTCCACCTCGGCAATGATTGCCACCTGCGGCGTCATTTCGTCACTCATGTCGTTTGCTTCGGGTGTCTCGTTCAACCCCCACAAAGATATGGCGGTTGCTCAAATGGACAGCGCTGAGAAAGTTAACACCGGAGAACTGGTGCTGGTGAAAGAAGGCGTGACCAGTGTTTCGGATGACAACTTCGGCGGAAGAACCGGCGGCCACTGGTTTGGGCTGGGACTGGGTGTTCTCGCGCTGCTTAGTGCTGCGTCGCCGCTGTTGTTGTCCGTGATCAATGGCTGGCAGGAGAATGGTTCGTATCCGTCGGTTGTTGGTACCGGGGATACTACGTGCGTGTACTTCGATCGCGACATCAAGTCACTAAAGGGCATGTGGTATGGGAACGTAACAGTGACGGCAACGACCGCTGATGCCCCCGAACAACTCGTCGGCTTTCGTGGAAAGTCGAAGCAGAGTTCGTGGGGCGACACGATCTCCGGAAAAAGTGTGAGCAATGAGACTCACAAAATGTGGGTTGAGGTGACGGTCCCGAACACGGCTGAACTGGCAGCAAAATCCGTGACGGTGAATATGGAAGTCAACGCCCGCTTTCCCTTCGAACAGGACGGTGGGTTCAACGATACGTCTGACACGTTCGCTCACACACAGACGTTGCTGCTGTCGTCAGCCGGTGGCGGCACAATCTATTGGCAGTCCTGGATGTACGGACAGCTGGGTGCGGCCGCGCTGATCTTTATTGCCGGGTTGGTGCTGTCAGGAACAGCCAGCGGATTGGTTCGCAAAGCGAATGTTCCCACCGTTCGAATGCCGGATGATCGCGAAGCTGACATTGAGGAATAACAGCGGCTATTCCTGAGTGACCTTCAGGAATTCCTGATAGTGCTCAGCCACCTTGCCGCTGGCTGTGTCGCCATCGTGAACGTACATGCCATACGTCAATTGGAGGCCCTCTGTGCCTGGCTTGATCGTGACGGGTGAGGCTGCTTCTGTGTCTTTGCTGTATGTCTTTGGGCCGAACGGACTGATGGAAAACAATCCGTAGTTACGGACGTGATAGCGCGACTCGCGGAAATTTTGGGGGTGGTCCATGAGCGTGACGCCGCAGGTTTTGCCGTCGACATCACCGTAGTAATCAATCCATGGAGACGGTTTTCCCCAGCAGTCGTTTGACCCCTTCTTTCCCCCTGCATTGATGATGGACCCGCCTTCTGTTTCTCGCATGGTGTGAGCGATTCGGACGGCAAAAAAACCTTCTTTGGTATCGTGGAACGTGACATCTTTGTCGACGGCGGACAACGAAATGTGATAGGTCACCAGACGCGATGGGTAAAAGGTTGCGGTTGTGGTTTCTTTGACCAGCGGCTTGTCGCCCTGCATCCATGTGTTATGAATGGTGAGTTTTCCCGATCCGTTTTCCAGCGTTGCATGCTCGACCTTGTTGCAGACGATCTTGTCGTCTTCGTGCCAGAAGTTCAGCTTCTCATCGTTCACTGAGTCCACAGACACCCACACACCTTTATGATGAAAGTGGTCGGTACCTTCTTTGGAACTTCCCTGATCAGCTTTTGTCGGAACGATAGTTCGCAGAATGTTCTTGCCGTTGGGGGCGTGCACCGGAAACAGAAACGGCTTGCTCCACGATTTTCCGCTGTTCAGCACACCGAACACTTTGCCGTCAATCCGGACTTCCAGCTGATCGGCTTGTTGTTCCTTGAACGTGACTCCGCTGCTCTGGGCATTTGTTACGGAAGGCAGCAGAGCGAACAGGACGATGGCGAGTGTGGAGGGAATCGTTCTCATTTTGGAGTCTCAGGCGGGAATTGAAGGACTTTTCGAAGTGAAGTCAGGTTTTCACAGCCGCAACGGAGGGTTGCCGAGTGGAAGCTTGCATAGGCTGCGGGCGTGCGGCATTGATCGTACCTGACCAGTTTCTCTGATGCTACAAACAGGCCAACTTCGATGGTGACTTGTTTTGCTCCGGAAAATACAATGAGCAGACGCGGGCAGCCAGGAAACGGAGACCTGCAGCGAAGTGACAATTCCAGCAATTCTGCTCGACCAAAGTAATTCAAGCTCTAAAGCCCCTTCATGGATCACGAAAAAGCAGAAAAACCGATGGAAGCAGTGTCCGGGCCAAATCGAAAATGGCGTCGCGCCATGGTTACGACTTCAATCCTGTGTGGAATGGTGTTCACCGGCGCGGCCATCACCCCCGTCGCGGTGATGAATTCCTCATACCGCGACAGTGTGCTGAATTCACGGTTAAAAGAACATGGGCTCACCGCCACGTCTGCTTCAGGCTCCGGCAGTTGGGTGACCCCGTTTGAATTTCGCGACATTCTGATCACCGACGAAACCGGCCGGGTTCGTCTGTCGATCGAATCGATCCTCGCGTCCAATTCGCTGATGGGGCTGATTTTTCACGGAGGTGACCTGGGAACCTTCACTGTGATCAAGCCCGAGTTGTCGGTCGAAATGGACGATGACGGCAACCTGCCGCTGAAGATGCCCGAGAAATCCGATCAGACCGGGCAGCCGAATCTGGCTTTTGTGATTCAGCATGCTGCTTTTAAATTGGTGGTTCCATGGCGGCCGCTGCCAGTGATCGATCTGAAAGGGCTGGATATCTCAGGGACCATCGCGACCACTGAAGAAGGTCGCTGGCTGTCGCTTGATCCGGTACGGGTCTTTGACCACGAACAGCTTTCAGACACTCATACGCAACAGAATGTGGCTCTTATCGCTCCCGTGCTGGCTCAGACTACGGCTCTGTCGGGGGAGGTTTCGGTCACGCTGAATCAGACGCGGATTCGACTGGACGGCGACGAACAGCAGCCCATTCGCGTCCACGGCGACGCGGCTTTTCATAAGGTTGAAGCGAAATTGCGACAGGAGTGGGCCGCTCAGGTTAGCCAGATGATTGGTGGTATGACGGGGCAGTCAGGCAACAGCCGACTGCAGATTGCGCGTGATTCGGTAGTGCACTTTGAGGTTTCAGAAAAGGGTGTTTACCACGAAGGACTCGCTCTTTTGTTGCCGGATATGGCCAGTCGTTTGCGAGTGGAATCTTCAGGATTCGTTGGTCTGGATGAAAAACTCGATCTGACATTCGGGGTCCAGCTTCCGCAGATTTCCTCTGGCGGACCACTGCTGTCACTGTTTTCTAAAATGGTGAGTTCACCACTGAAAGTCTTTGTCAAAGGGACTGTTTCTGAGCCGAAACTGCAACCGCCGGCTGGCTTTTCTGTCGTTGATCAACTGTCGCGCAATCTTGCTCCCGATCAGCACAACGATCAGCCACCGCCCGTTGCTGAGTCTGTGATGAAGCTGATTGGTTCTGCGGCCGGCCCACCTGCGACAGGGCAGGGCGAGAGTATTACCGGTAGTGTGCTGGAGATCATTCGGGCGGCCAAAGAGGCGCAGAAGAACGCTCCTCCGAAAGAACCGCGTGAAAAGAAACGCCGCCGGAGTTCCCTGTAAGGAATCGTCCCGAAACACTTTCCGTGACTGGGGCCGCTGGAGGCCCCAGTCACGGGCGAAACCGTTCCTGGGCGAGCCAGAGCTCCGTCAACACGCAGTAACTGCCGATGTCGTCAGCGAGCGGTGCATAAGCTGCCTCTCGGGCCGTTCCGCAGCAGTGATCTACCTTGACCTGTTTTCGAAAAATGACGTAGAACCCTCAAGTCAGACGTTACTCGTTCGCCGTGAATGCAGCAAAACTCCGTGTGACACACCTTTCTCCCTTCGGTTTTCCTCTCCAAGCTCCTCTCAATCTTCTCGCTGCGATACCTCTCATCCTCTCAAAATCGCGGTCGAAGTTCTCAACTCTCTTCCCTCAAAAGCCACCGATCTCATTCGTTCCATCGTGCTTGCGCGCAAGTGACGGTTCGCCATGAGCCATCGGTCAGGTGACTTCTCCAGATGAAAATTCGTCCCTCTGGAATTCCGTATCTCCATGTCCACGCGCTGCTGCTCGTTTTTTTTACGGGTTGCCAGTCGCCGAACTTCTATCACGCGGAATCGTTGCCGCGTAGTTTGCAACTGGCCAGGCAATTCAGTGCGCAGGAAGT
>CALFOL010000850.1 GCA_937919915.1 uncultured Planctomycetaceae bacterium | reverse complement strand
ACAGCGGAATCGACGCGGCGACGATTAAACCCGCTCGCAGATCACCGAGTAACAGAAACAGCATGACAATCACCAGCACGGCACCGCCTGTGATGTTTTCCCGAACCGTGGCGATGGTGCGATCCACCAGTGTGGTGCGATCGTAAAACGTGTCGATGTAGACGCCTTCCGGCAGAGTCTTCTCGATCTCGCGGATTCGTTCGTCCACTCGGCGAGCCACGGTGCGTGAGTTCTCGCCCATCAACAGCATCGCTGTCCCCGTGACAATTTCACCACGTCCGTCTCGTGTCGCCGCACCATAGCGAAGCATCGGTGCAAACTTCACCTCGCCAACGTCACTGATCTTGACTGAAGTCCCGTCCGTCCGACTGGCCAGTACAATGTTGGCGATGTCGTCCAGACTTTCGATGAGTGCTTCACCGCGAACAAGCTGCTGTTCATCGTGGTGAGTGATATAGCCGCCACCCTCGTTCGCGTTGTTTTGCTGCAGCGAATCGAAGACCTGACTGATCGAGATACCAAAGTTCAGCAGCTTGTTGGGATCGATCTGGACTTCGTAAGTCTTCAACTCGCCGCCCTGCGAGTTCACTTCGATGACTCCCGGCACGCTGCGTAACTGATACGCGATCTGCCAATCCAGAATTGTCCGCAGATCCATCACGCTGTAATTGGATTCGGGGGTGGCTCGAACTTCAAAGTGATAGATTTCTCCCAGGCCGGTGGCGATCGGCCCCATTTGAGGTTCTGCGATGCCATTGGGAATCTGATCGCGTGCTTCCTTGATCCGTTCGCCCACCAGGTTTCGCGCCCAGTAGATGTCGGTACCGTCTTCGAACACAACGGTCACCGCAGACAGTCCTGGCAGCGACAGCGATCGGATTTCCGACACATGCGGCATTCCGCTGAGTGCCGTTTCGACGGGGAACGTTATGAACTGCTCCATCTCAACTGGCCCCAGTGCCGGTGCCTGAGTCAAAACCTGAACCTGCATGTTCGTCAGGTCCGGAACAGCATCGACAGGAAGCTGCAGCATCGACATAGTCCCCGCAGTGATCAGTACAAGCGCAGCCAGGACCACGATGAACCGGTTGTTGAGTGAGAATGTGATGACGTGTTGAATCATGTTAGCGCCAGGAGCATAAAAGGTAGCGGAAGTCGCTGAGAGTTTCAGAGATCAAGTGAACGCACCGAAAGTCTCTGCGACTTCCGCTACGACGGTGATTTCAAAAACGGTGCTTAGTCATCATCCGCAAATTGTTCCGACAGCATCTGTGACTTCAGGAAGAACCCGCCCTCGTTCACAATGTGGTCGCCTTCCCTGACGCCCGCGATGATCTCCATCGTTTCATTCAGCTTGCGGCCGACTTTGACGTCTCGCCGCTCGAACCGGTCGTCGCCACGATGAACGAAGACAAATGTCTGTCCTTCATGTTCCTGCACAGCAGACGACGGTATCGATAGAGTCTCGCCGATGTCGTCGCCCGGCAGTTCGACATCGACGAACATCCCTGGCTTGAGCGCGAGTTCCGAATTCTCGGCAACGGCCGTGAGTGGTAGAGTTCGCGACGCCTCGTTGACGATGGAACCTGTCGAAAAGACGTTCGCTTCAAATGTCTGATCGGGAATCGCGGCCGTGCGAAAGCGAATGGTGTGGTCCTTCAATCGCGGCAGCATCGCCATGTGACGTTCGTAAATGTCGGCGGCGATCCAGACGGTTTTCAGGTCAGCGATGACAAAAAGCTGTGACATCGGACCAACACGCTCGTTGACAACTACATCCTTTTCAATGATCACGCCGTCAAACGGTGCCTTGACGGAATAATGCGAGACCGTTTGACCTTCCATCGTCGGATCGAAATCCGGTCCTGCCGCATCGCTGACTCCCAAGATGCGCAGATTCGTCGCGCTGATTGCTTCAGCATTCTTCGCCTTTTCGAGTGACTGATCGGCGGCCAGTCGGCTTTGATGAGACTCAAAACGAATCTGCTCCAGCAATGCCTGCAGCATCGCCTGGTCCGCTTCGAATGTGGCTTTGGAAGCGATGTATTCCTTACCTGCAACGGCCTGCGTCGCGGCCAGACCTTTCAGCCGGTCGTTGTCTGTACGAGATTTGTGCAAACGAGCGTACGCGGAAACCAACTGTTCGCGATAACTGCCCATGGCTTTATCGGCGAACTGTTCCGTCACCTTGGCAATCGGAATCCCCTTTCTCAGACTGACGATCAGTGCCTGGACGTTGTCGTCGATCTGCCGTTGCCATTCGGCATCTGTGGTGGCCAGTCGCGTTGCCAGACGGTTCTGGAAATATTCGAGTTTGGCCTGCCCAACTTCGCGGCTGTCAATGATGGCCAGCACCTGTCCAGTCGTGACGTGGTCGCCATATCGAACTTTGACCTCATGCACGATGCCGTCGACCAGCGGATCGATCTGCGCCACCCGGTCGGTATTCAACGCAATTTTTCCGGTGACCCATTCCGAAGTGGTGACCGACTGACGTTCAACCGTCTCAATGCGAATTCCTGCCACCGCCCATTTCGCTTCTTCCAGCACGATTCCATGCGATTCGTTACCGCCTTCGTCTGCTGGGCTACTCTTTGCATCGAGCGAACCCAGGGGTACACGATTGGGCGGTCCGTCATGGACAAACCACATGATTCCAGCGCCCAATGCTGCCGAAATAACACCCACAGCAAGCAACAGTCCGCCCATCGACCGCTGCGACGACCGGCCGTTTGCCATGTCGGCATCGTGGCGGCTGAGGTGAAGAGGGCGAGTTGCCGGTTGCCCCGACAATTCAATTGGTTGACCGTCAGACACGGCGTTTGCTGATTCTGAGTGTTGGTTCGGCGAATTCATAGCGTTGGGAATTGTCTATTGGTGGCCATCGGTCCGCATATAAAGGGATCGCGGTCCGGAAACACGAAACGGCGAAGACATGAACTGACTAGCGACGGGGAACTAACTTACCACACGGCAATGGTGGCGTGTCGTCGTAAGCGGCGTAACGACGAGCGGGCGTAGGCAGTCGGGGACCGAAGTCTAAACCCGAATCACCCCATACGTGATGTTCAGCGCGCAACTGGAACGCAAAGCATAGCGGTTCGGAAGAAGTATGCTGTCATTCGCCTGCACAAAGGTCATTGACGGTGCAGGAAGCATTTCGGGCAGAGTGAACGTCGCCCGGTCGCAGTCCGTTTCAGGCATAGGCGATCCGCAAGTGACCACAAACTCCGGACCAAAGGGGGACTCGGTATCGTCTTCAGAGTCCTCGCGAAACGGTCCTCGATCGATATCACTGGGCGGTACGACCCCCAACAGCATTGTGTGCCACGCATGACCATCACAGACGCTGTCAAAGGCGACTCCGCGATCTTCCCAGTCTGCGTCAAAGCAAGGAACCGGCAGGTGCCCCATGGTCAGAAGCATCAACCAGCACAGCGATCGTCGAAATCGAGTGAGTGAACCGAACATAAATGAGAGTGTACGTTTCAGTTTAGCGAAAGTCCAGATATCTTCATGACAACACCAAAGCCATGGAAATTTACAGAACGCCACCACCGCTGCCGCCGCAGCAGTAAGAAACGTTGACGACATGGCGGGCAGTGGGGCGGCGTCCTACCGTCCAACAGTTTTTGACAGTCGTGACCGACTTGTGATTACGTCAGCTACCAGTCTTCTAACGAGTAAAATCGCGCCGTTGCTGCGGCTCTTGAGAGGAGTCGCACCACTTTCGTTGCGCAACGCACGACCGCTCATGTCGTCAAATCGATGGCTCGCGCCCAATGGCACTCGGTTTAGGAAATATTTTTGTGGATGGTGGTTTTGGAACAAGATTTGCGCCAGGAGTGAACGGAATTTCCGTTCACTGCCTTATTGTCAGGTGTACTTTTGTGTTTGAAAATCAATCTGCTTT
>CALFOL010000849.1 GCA_937919915.1 uncultured Planctomycetaceae bacterium | reverse complement strand
CACTACCCTCTGATTTCGAGCGTTTGAAAATTACTGCGTCAACACTAATATTGCGACATGACAAGTCTGACTCCCTTCCACCACGCATTTCCAGTTCACGACATCAACGCGGCTCGCCAGTTTTATGGCGAAATGCTCGGCTTGCCGGAAGGTCGCAGCGACACCACGTGGATCGACTACGACATGTTCGGTCATCAAATCGTGGCTCACGAAAAACCGGGGATGCTTCCGCCTGAGGAGCGAAATCACGCGAATCCAGTCGATGACCACGATGTCCCTGTGCCGCACTTTGGTGTCGTTCTGCACATGGCCGACTGGCAGGCACTTGCCGACCGATTGCAGGCGAAGGGCGTTCAGTTTGTGATCGAACCGTACATTCGTTTCGCTGGCCAGGTTGGCGAGCAGGCGACGATGTTCTTTTTGGATCCCTCCGGAAACGCGTTGGAGTTCAAAGGCTTCAACGACATGGACCAGTTGTTCGCAAAGTGAGCCTGCGGTAAGACACGGGTGCCACGGGGAAACCTGTCACACCATTGCGAGCATCAGGTCAGATTAGCGGCGAGTGGTGCTGCCGCAAACGGGTCGATTTCGATGTAGAGCTCGAAGGTTTTCTCGGCGACGATGTTTCCGTTGTGTTCCAGTGTCATCCGCCAGTTGCCGAGTTTGTCTGTGACGGGTTCCCAGATCGTATCACCGAGATAAAAGTCCCAGTCGTTGGTTTTCACATATTCGATCCCGGTAAATGGTGGACGACGATTTCCTTCGGCGTCCAGGATCCCAGGATGATCGATGCAAAAGTGAACAGGCCGGTTTTTTGCGCCCTTGATGTTAACGACAAAACCGAATTCAACATCGATGTCTGCACGCACGTGTGTTGTGACTTCGGCAATGTGCGGCAATTGTTTTGAGCCGGAATCCCACTGCGTATAGATGCCGTAAGTCCGAATTCGAAATTCCGGTTTTCGTTTTGCCATGTCCCTGTCCTGGCCTCCAAACGCATCGAATTGTTGATAATCCTGACGTTCGGGCACCACAATAATGGCTGCCGCATCGGATTTGTACCCCGACGGGAACTCAACCGTGAGGAATTCATTGCTTAAGAGAATCGTCAGGTTGGCAGAGTTGCTGCATTCGGTGACTATTGTCGTCGAGCTTGCTGGTGTTCAGGCGTATTTGCTATGCGTCTGATGAACAGGGAACCCGGTGTGAATCCGGTGCGGTCCTCGCCGCTGTAATCAGGAAATTTTCGTCCCATTCTGAACTGTGCCATTGCTGTCAACTGACGGTGAGAAGGCCGGGATTGAAAACCTGAGAGCCAGAAGACCTACCAGTTGGCTGCACTGTGTCGTTGCGAGGGTTCAACGAACTCACCCGAAAATGTGTATCAGCGTCTTCTGGATTTGACCGAACGGTACTCCCGTGCGCTGCGGTTTGCTGTTCGTTCATACACAGAATTCTGATTCTGCGAGAGCTACCGATGAATCACTCCCCGCATCACCGCGCACAGGTTGCGTGCGCCGGGAAGACTGCGCCGGGAGCAATTCGACGACGCAAAACAATCCGCGGTTTCACGCTCATCGAACTCCTGGTCGTCATTGCCATCATCGCTGTGCTGATCGCTTTACTGCTGCCGGCCGTGCAGCAGGTCCGTGAATCCGCGCGACGAATGCAGTGTCTGAATAACCTCCATCAGATCGGTTTGGCTCTGCACAACTATCATGCCACGTACAATTCGCTGCCACCGGGAGGCCTGGAACCACGACCTGCGTGGCCCAATGGTAAACAGTTTGCCTGGTCCGCTTTTGTCCGTGCCGGATACAGCTACCCTCTGATAGCTTTCCACAGCAGCGTTACGCGTTTGGTGAATTTTCTTCACGACCTGGTATTTATTCCTGCTCCATCGCGCCGAATAAACCCGTAAAGTCGTCATCAAGCAGTTGCCGTAACTTCCTCGCAACCCTGAACTTAGCCTGCCGCACGGCGTTGACCGTCATGTCCAGTTCCAACCCAATGTCTTTTGTCGGACGCCCCTTGACCGTCAGATCCCAAAACGCACGCCAGGTTTTCGGGTCGAATTCCGGTTCCAGTATCGCCACAGCAGATTGCAGCAACAATTCCTGCTATGTTGGTTCCCCATCGCGAGCCGGCTCAGTCTCCGTCCTGGACACCCGTTCCAGGCATGCATCGCTGCCGCCTTCACCGATCGGCTGACGTTTCACAGAACGCAGATGTTGCAGAATCTGGATCCTTGTGATGCCCCACAGCCACGATCGAAACCCACCGGAGGGTTTTCGCCCCTGCTGGTAGAATTCAATCTTCTGGGCGACAGCATTAAAGACTTCCTGCTGAATATCGGCAACGTCGCTCGCCTGAAGTCCGGAGTGACGGCACCAGCTAAAGACCAAAGGACTGTACAAACGAACAAAGACACCCCACGCGTCCGGATCTTTAGCCTCAACCTGCTGGAGTAAGGAAGGGGAAGTTTTCAGGGATTCGTCGAATGACATGGTATCTGGTCGCGCAATTTCAATCATAAACAACAGGTAGAGGATACCCTCCCACCCAGCGTGTGCAACCAGACTTCCTGAGCAGCGTATTTTCCTTAGGAATTGTGTCGGCGTGCCGCCCCAGGAGAGAGTTGTGGCGACTAACGCGGGCACGGATCTCCGGATGCAACGACGGGGCATCCACCAGCGTGGCTCGTCCGAATAACCATGCGCAGCGAGCGCGCAAAGAAGCACCGGGCGATTCGAAGGGAGAGAATCGCTCGGTGCCTCGACGGAGAAGACAAAGGTCGCTTCGTCTTCAATTCACAAATCACGTTGACGCCTCGATTCACCACGCGTTGTGGGATCGATCCGCGTAAACACAATTATCGAATGATTGTTGGCAGCGGGTCCATAGCCATCATTGTTGGATAGCCCGCATAAGCTGTTTGAGGCATCATCATGTTTGGAGCGAAGGCCTGTTGTGGTCCGCCTGCAGCAAACGCAGACGGATAGCCGCCGGGCGATACGCCGCAACCACCACCGCAACTACCACAGCCGCCGCC
>CALFOL010000848.1 GCA_937919915.1 uncultured Planctomycetaceae bacterium | reverse complement strand
GCGGTCGCTGGCGTGCATCGTGACGACTCGATGTGAGACTCGCTTGAGCAATTCAATTGGATCGTCGCCCGCCAGGAACGCGTTGCTGGGGTCGTAGTTGACTCCAAAGTTTGGATGATCGATCGCCGCGACGAGATCGCAGAAGACGTCCATCGCCTGAGCGAATTCAGGATACTCCCAAAAGTCGTCTTTGTAGTGGTTCTCCAGGATCAACGTGATGTTGCGTTCCTGAGCGTACGGCAGACAGGCGTAAATGCTGTCGGCTGCCAGCTTGACGCCTTCGTCCATCGTGAGTTCCGGGCGACGCTGACCGCTGAGGACTCGGCAGTAGTTTCCGCCGAACGCATGTGTCATGTCGATCCAGCGTTTTTGTTTGGCTATTTCGGCATCACGAAACGCGGCGTCCGGATGAGTAAAGTCGGGCGAACAGCACAACATCGGGATAGTCATGCCGAGATCTTCGACCTGTTGTCGCAGGATCGGCCAGTTGGCTTCGTCTTCGACTTCAATGAACCCGGCGTAGAATTCCAGGCCGTCGATGTCGAGTGTTGTGGCAAGCTCAAACCATTCGGCAAGCTTCATCGTGCCGTCTTTGACAAGAGCCTGCATGTAGGCTTTGGGGAACGCGGCGAGTTTTGGCATTGGTTGATTCCGATTTTTGTTGGAGTACAGGCTTTACAGCGTATTACGCTGATTTGTGGCCGCGAGGACCGCATTTCGATTGAAGAAAGCCTACTCCCGCGAGCGAGTACGGTTCATAATAATAAGTAAACTAACTGCTCTAGTGGCCTGTACTCCAGCGAACTGACTTAAGGGACGAAGCTACGGTATTGTGGAACTGTCTTTCGGCGGATTGCGGCCGATGAACGGATGTTGTGCGATGTCGACGACCTGGCCGCTGACGGGACCGTTTTCGTCATCCAGCCAGTACACAGCAGCAGCAGCGACTTCTTTCGGCCACATCAATCGGCCGGACGGAGCATAGGCACTTGGCAGTGATTTGTACCAATCGTCCGCTAACCCGTCTTCGCGTTTCAATCGTTCTTCGGCTTCGGTGAGCACCCACGACGGACGCACCTTCAGCCACGCAGCGTCGAACGATCGCCTGAGCAATACCAGTGCAACTGCCGGTGACAATGATAACTTTGTTCTGAAGACGCATGATTATCAAACCGGTTTCAGGACAGACTTAACAACTTCACCTTTGTGCATTTTCTCGAACGCTTCATGCCATTGGTCGATCGGCCAGACTCCGCCGATGATCGGTTTGACATCAAGCTGCCCGCTGGTCAGTAGCGCCAAAACTCGTTCCCAGATGGGCCAGTTATGACTGAAGCTGCCCTGCAGCGTGACGTTCTTTTGCACAAGGGGATCGAGATTGAAACCCAGCGGCTGCGGTCCCCAGCCGACTTTGCTGATCCAGCCCGCGGGACGAACGATATCAATCGCGATCTTCAATGTTGCGCTCGCACCAGCAGCGTCTATGACTCCATCGCAGCCGAGTCCGTCTCGCTGACGAGCCCATTCGCTGGGATCGCCGACGATACCATGGCAACCGTAGTTGTCTTCGGCGATCTTCAATCGATGCCGATCAGATTCTAACCCAACCAACACCACTTCGGCTCCGCACAGTCTGGCCATCGCGGCACACAGAATGCCGATTGTTCCGGGACCGAGAACGACCACACGATCACCTGGCTCGATGCGACCATTCCGCACGACAGCGTTGAAGGCGACGCAGCATGGTTCAGTCAGACACGCGTGTTCGAACGGCAGTGAATCGGGCACGTTATGCAGAATGCGTGACGGCACGCTGACGTATTTCGTCATCGCACCGTTGACGCCATAGCCGAAGCCTTTGCGAGTTGGATCAAGGTTATACAGCCCGCGACGTGACATGGGATTGCGTTCGTCGATGATCGCGGCCGTTTCGCTGACGACTCGATCGCCTTCTTTCCAGCCTTCGACCGCGGAACCCGTTTCGACGATGTGTCCGCCGAATTCGTGGCCGAGGACCACGGGATAGTTCACCGGCCAGGAATGATCGGCCGTCCATTGATGCAGATCGCTGCCGCAGACGCCAACATTGGCGACTTCCAGCAGGACATCATTCGGACCGATCGATGGCTTCTCGATTTCTCGAATTTCTACGCAGCCCTTTTCCGGGGCGAAGTTAACAACAGCAGCTGATTTCATAGCTTTGACTTAGAAGGTAGGACGGACTTCCAGTCCATCGGTCACGGAATAGCAGAAAGTGACGGACTGGAAGTCCGTATTACCGAAAACGTCGTGTACTACGCAACGTCCTGAGCATGCACGGCGTCGCAAATCATCCGCAGCGACGCTTCCAGATCCCCGTCGGCGGTCTTAAACGCGTCGGCATCGATCGTCAACGGAGCTCCCAGCACGACCAGTGGCGCCCCATACTTCGGACATGCAATCGCCTGCTCGAGGGACAGTCCACCGACTGCCTGCACCGGAACGGAAACCGCATTGACGACTTCACGCAGTTGATCGAGCGGACTGGGCATACGTAATCCACGAGCCGCGATGCCGCGACGTTCGTCGTAACCGATGTGATGAATCACGAAGTCGCAGCCGAGGTCTTCCAACCACTTCGACCCTGCGACCATGTCTTCGCACACCATGTTGTCACCCATCACTTTGCAGCCAAAGTCGGCTCCGGCTTTGACAACGCAGCGAATGGTCTCTTCATGCGCCCGAGCCATTACCACCACATGAGTGGCACCAGCTTTGGCCATCATTTCCGCTTCCAGGTATCCGCCGTCCATCGTCTTCAGGTCAGCGACGATCGGCGTGTTAGGAAACGCGGCTCGCAATGCGCGGACGCCGTGCAGGCCTTCCGCCAGGATCAGCGGAGTACCCGCTTCCAGCCAGTCAACGCCGGCTCGAATGGCGAGGTGAGCTGTTTCGAGAGCTTCGTCGATATTAGTGAGGTCGAGCGATATTTGAACAATGGGGCGCATCGTGATGTGATTCGTAGAAGAGGCGTCGCCTGTTTGTGGAGTTTTCAAAAACGCAGGACGTCTCGATGCTGCCGCCGAACTGGACGTACGGGCATAAAGCAGACGCAGCAGCGGCCCGCCTGCCCTAAGGTTTACAGTCTAGCATTCTCAAGCGGCGAAACTATTATGTAATTTCGTAATGAGTTTTCAAAATCACGTATCACGATCGCCGCCTGCCCGCCTTGCCACGTTGCCTGGTCAAAATGCCAAAACGAGAAGTCGCTCTCATTCTTAACATCAACAAACCTTACGACCGCAAAGTCGTTGCGGGCATTGCTCGCTTTACGCGCACGCATCGTTCGTGGCGGCTGTACGTGGAGGACGAACCACTCGCCAAAATCCCCGATCTTCGGCGCTGGCAGGGACAGGGCATCATCGCTGACCTCGATGACCAGCAGGTGCTCGACGCCGTCCGGGGACTGACAATCCCTGTCGTCAACATCGGCGGAGCCATCTTCGATGAATCATGGTCACACGACACGTCTTACGTGACGACCGATAACGAAGCGGTGGCACGAATGGCCGCTGACCATCTGATGAATCAGGGCTTCACAAACTTCGCTTACTGCGGAGTTCGACAGTCGCCCTTCAATCCCTGGTCGCGACTTCGCGCCAAGGCGTTTCGACAGATCCTGCGAGCTCACGGCTTCGATTGTTCGGAGTTCAACGGACGCCACACCAACGCAAGGCAGTGGGAGTCTGTGCAGACGGAAATGTGCAAGTGGCTGTCGACGCTTCAGACACCGGTCGGTCTGTTCTCCTGCAACGATGCTCGTGCCCGTCATGTTCAGGAAGGCTGTCGGCGACTTGGGCTGCGCATTCCCGGAGACGTCGCGATTCTCGGCGTCGATAACGATGAGCTCATGTGTGACCTGGCCAACCCCGCATTGTCCAGTATCTCGCTGGGCACGGATCGCATCGGCTATGAAGCCGCGAACCTGCTCGACGACCTCATGTCCGGCCGCCGAATTTCCAAGGCACGACGTTGGCAGGTCATCGAGCCGATCGGCGTCGTCACGCGAGAATCCACCAACCTGATCGCGATCACAGACCAGGACGTTGCGCATGCCGTGGAATTCATTCGCAGCCGGATCGCTGAAGGCATTCAGGTGTCCGATGTTGCCAAAGCAGCCGACTTGTCACGTTCGACATTAGACAACCGCTTCAAAGAAATTCTCGGCCGCACCGTGCACGACGAAATCGTACGTGCCCGTCTGGAACGAACAAAAGAGCTGCTTTTAACAACCGACTGCACACTTACAGACATTGCAAAGCAGACCGGATTCGGCACAGTGCAATACCTCGCCACTGTCTTCCGCCAATCAACCGGTCAGACTCCCGGTGAATATCGAAAAATGAATGCCCGACAGTAACCGAAGCCGCGACCAATCAGACGCAGGTCGGCAAGCAACTTCCAATCAGCAACAATTTGGAGGCGATAAACAGTCTTCATCTGGTGGTGCATCCAGAATGTGGTGAAAACTGAAGTTCCATATTTCGTCAACCTGCGTTCAAGGTCCGTCTGACTGGCCGTTACACACGGCAAACACGCCGCGTTTTGTCGTGCTTTTGATTCGGTATTTCCGGGAGTTTGTAATCACTACGAGTTTAAGCGTGATCAATTTGAACTCGAAGCCACTTTCGCCATAGATAGGAATATTAGAACGTAAGTGTTTATGGGGAATGAGTTTGATGCATATTCATGTGAACG
>CALFOL010000847.1 GCA_937919915.1 uncultured Planctomycetaceae bacterium | reverse complement strand
TGTGATTGTTACGTTGCTGGGTGCGTCGTGGAGCCATGTTGGGGCGGATGAGCAGGCTGCAGAGCAGACTGAAGGTGTGCGAACTGACCGTTTGGGTGACCCGTTGCCGAAGCAGGCATTGCTGAGCTTTGGCACACGTCGATTCCAACATTCCGGCGGTGGCGCGACTCAACTCTTGCTGTCAGCGGACGAAACGGTCGTCGCGACAGTCGGTCAGGAATATTTGATCGGATGGGAGGCGGCGACAGGAAAGCAACTGTGGAAGCAGTCTTATTCTCGACCAAATAATATTTCTGCAGCGTATGGCGTCTGCCCATTGGCTTTGTTCTCACAAACTGATCAGTTCGTCTCCCTTTCCGACGGACTACGCGAAGGGGCCACTCCATGGGATCCGGCGCCAATGGAGATCTCACTGACAAACAATCGCACCGGCAAATCGGAGATTCTTCCCAATATTCGATGTGATGGCGTCAAATCGTTTGCGGTTAGTCCGGATGAAAAGTTAATCGCCTGCGGTTCGGCCAAACGTATGATTGTGTTTGACCGCAAAGGGACAGTTGTCTACGAAGTCGCGAACAAGCCGGAAACGCCGATGGGGCGAGACGGCGGTGACCGACTGATGTTTGGCGGAGACTTCAGCTATGGTCGGTTTTCTCCCGATGGCAAACTGTTGGCACTGGTGAACAACGAGAAACCAAAGACTATTCAGTTGATGAAGGCAACGACCGGGGAATCGGTGCGAGACATCGCGGCTCATGATCGCATCGTGAGGATCGACTTTTCGCCGGACAGCAAACAGATTGTCGCCACTGAACGCGACATTGCCGCTCGATTGTACCGCGTTGCTGATGGCCAACGCGTCTGGGAATTCACTATCCTGCCGACCAGAAGCGGAGACGCCGATACCTCTGACGTGACATTTCGCCCGGACGGCAAGCAAATCGCAGTCGGCGCTCCTATCGGGCCTTCGAATACCATTCGGCTTTTGGATGCGACCAACGGTATAGAAATGGCAAAGCTGACAGGCAGCAGCTGGAAGCCATGGACGCTGCAATACACCAAAGACAGTCGCACTCTGTTTGGATCTGGCTGGGATGGTGTGGTCCGTCGCTGGGACGTGCAGACGAAACAGCAGCTGCTTCTGCCAGAGGGCGTGCGAGCTTCAGCGACCTGCGCGATGTCTCGAGACGGTCGACATATCGCTTTCGTTGACGACGCTGACACGATCCACATCTGCAACGTCGTTTCCGGCAAGACCCAGCAAACGTTCGACATGCCCGGGGCGAGCTGGGAACAGGTCGTGTTTTCTCACGATGGAAAACACCTCGCGGCCGGCGGGCCCAACGACGACAAGGTCACTGTCGTTGTCTGGGAACTGTCCACAACGCAAAAAACACATCAATGGACGTGGGACGAAGGCAAAGATGAGCATTCGGGGGTTGAGGCTCTTTCCTTCTCTGCCAATGGCCAGCGAATTGCCGCAGCCGTCTTTCGACAGGGTAAGGCGTATGTCTGGGATCTGCCTTCCAATAAACAGATCACAGAAGTCACCCATCCGAATGTTTATGGACTGGATATTGATGCGGAAGGTTTAATGCTGCTAACCGCCGGATGGGACAAGCAAATTCGCGAATGGGACTGCGAGACTGGTTTCCAGACGAAGTCTCGGCTGGTGAAGATCGACCACACAACGGAAAAAGGCAATGCTCGTGATGACACGCGAACTTATGGTCTGAAAATTTCCAACGATCAGTCAATGACCGCGACGGTTGACATGACGGGATCCATTCGTCTTTTTGACCGCGAGCTCAATCCGATTTCTGTGATCCACAGGGCTGGCAGTTTCACCTTCGGAGCCGTTCAGTTTTCTCGCAACGATCTGTGGATCGGTGTTGGCACGCATCGCGGCGCACAGGTGTTTGATGTGAAGAGCGGCACACGTTTGTGGGCCGCCAATGACCACGAACAATATATCTACACTGTGGATTTCGGTGCGAAAGATAACACGTTTCTAAGTGGTGGCAGCGACAGTGTCTGCTACCTTTGGGATCTGTCGATCAGCCCGACTCTGGCGCTGAATGCCCCTGTCTCTCCCGAAACACAACTCACGCAGCTTGTCGGCAACGATAGTGTGGCGGCTTTCTACGCTTACCAACGACTGCTTAAGACGCCCGACGTCGCAGGGAAGTTGCTTGCCAATCACGTGCACGAATTCAAAAAGGCTGCGGGCGACACCGCTGATATTGGCAAATGGGTAACGGCCCTGCATGCTCGGGATGAGGAAATTGTCGCGATGGCCAGGAGCCAGCTTTCTAAACACACTTTGTCAGCGTTTGATCACCTTGCCACAAAGCTGGAGTCCGGCGATCTGTCCGAAAAGAAAACCGCAACTCTACAGCCGATGCTTCGCGAGATGTCATTTCAGGTACGCCACCTGACAGCACTTCTGGACGCATTGGACACCGCGGTCGCAGACGAGACGTTGCTGACGTTGCACAACACGGCAAAGTCCAGGTGGCTAAAGCAAATCGCCGTCGGCGATTAAGCGAGAAGCCAGAGCTCACCTGTGGCCTTTGGCCCGATGCATGCCCGAAGCACAATGGGCGAGCCGCCTGTGTTACGGTCAGTCGTGAAGCGTTGTTACCGTGATGTTCAATTCCAACAGCAACATATGGGCCAGCCAAACCTTCCAACGGGATACGACGAATTCAATCTGACGCGCTGCAACAACCTGGCTCCTGAGTATCCGCCAGCCAGCAGCCCGTATTTAAACTAACGCTTTCGTCACACGAAGGCTGTTGATCGGCCCTCTTGGCCCTCTTCTTTCCGACACTGAACACCGGCCATGGGGATTCCGTGTTTATCATGCGATCTGCTTTCCTCCGAGTAACCCGGGATCTTTTCGAAACGACAGCGGAATCTCATCAGGTTCTCATCTTGCCTTTGGCAAACTCTGCGATTTCTGAATCTCATCTTTTCTAAACGCCATCACGTTTCTAAGTACTTCTGATGCAAAACCAGGATTCGATTGTTCCTCTCTGTTTGCCGGCCGGCTTTCTGAAAGAATCTGTTGACGACCGCGATGACGAGATTTCGCGTTCCACTCATTCAAAAAGCAGGTCTGAGAGGTACCGAATCACTCTTAGCTGGTTTTTCGGTCTGGCGGTGTTTGCATTGTCGACGACCATGCGGAGTCACTGGCATGTTGCCAGCCTAATGAATGGTACGTTGCTTCTGTTAGGGTTGTCGATGGCTGTTGTGGGTTGTATGGGGCGAGTTTGGTGCAGTCTGTACATCGATGGCTTCAAGACATCGCAACTGGTCTCCTGCGGACCGTATTCGATTTGCCGGAATCCGCTGTACTTTTTCAGCGCGATTGGTGCTGTGGGCGTCGCTTTCGGGACCGCCACATTTCTTGTGCCGGCGATCGTGGTGATCGGTTTTGCTGTCTACTATCCACTCATCATACGCCGGGAACAGGGACGGTTGTTGCGGCTGCATGGTGCCGAATTCACAGACTACTGCAGCCGAGTCCCCGTGTTCTTTCCTCGGCTGCATTCCGTTAAAGTGCCGGAAACGTATGTGATGTATCCGCGAATCGTTGGCCGTAGTCTTGTAGAAGCAACCTGGTTCGTTTGGTTCACAATGGTGTTTCATCTGATACACCAACTGCATCAGAGAACGGATTTGTTGCCAACGCTGTTTGGAAGTTTCTGAACGAATCACACAGGCAAGCGAGCTGTAGCACGGCTTGCGTCGTCGTTTGACTTAGGCGTTCTTAAAACTCACCAACGATTTCGCCACCAGCCCGGGTACACAAAGTCACGTAAACCCAGCTGTCGATTTGTTCGGACAGGAAATGGACTGAACCATCGCTGAGCAGTGCCTGAGCTCCGCCAGGATGAAAGCTGTATGCTTCGCCGGAATTAATACCGTTAACAAATACCGGGCCATAAACGGTGACGCCGTCATGTCCCACGCCTTTGACGTGAAAACCAACATCGGGATCAGCCCAACCAATTCCGTCGTCGGCCACAAGTTCGGATCCAACGCGTACGATTTCATCGTCCGTGTAAGAAGTGAATTGTGAGTCCGTCATTCGACTACCCATGACGTATGCCTGTGGTCGTGCGGCACATTCGGCCAACATGAGTGTGTTGGACATGCCGTCCGTAATACTGGCGGGATGGTTCGCCGTGTATTCGGCTAACGCTCCCTGACGAGCCGCCTGGCTGGGAACGGGTACTCCGAACACGTCGCTATAGACCTGTTTGGCAACTCGATTGACGGATCCGTAATCACTGGCGGCGGCGCCGACAACGTGAAAGCGGTCGACTCGATCAGCCGCAGGTGTCGACGGACACTGGAAGATCGCCAACTGAGTGCTAACGGCCTCGCGATTCTTAAGACTGCTCCACGCCGAATTGTAATCGTAAGTGTTGGCCAGTGCGGTCTGGTCAAGGAACGGCAGGCACAACGCGGTCCATGATTGGTAGTCTGTGCAATGACTGAGATTATCTTCGACGGCAACTTCAAATGGGTCACAGCCGGCATCGCCTCGTGAGTTCAGTTCGCTCGGGGGAAACACGCGATGTGTCGACTGATAGTT
>CALFOL010000846.1 GCA_937919915.1 uncultured Planctomycetaceae bacterium | reverse complement strand
CTTACAACGCAAAACCGTCTAACCGATCAATGGCTCACCCAGTCACCGAAAAGCCATCCGCAAAACGGGATCGCACCCCTTCGAGACGGCGTGTCAGTACGTGCTGTGATGCTGCACGATGGAGAGCGGAACACGGCCTCTGACCCCGGTGGCAGTATTGAAAGGCATCCTCACACTGCAACGACAACTCCATGCCTCGAATCATTCAAAACCGATCTGCGACCGGTGCACAATCCTAATATTCCCGGCCCGAGTATTGCGCTCTCTCAACGTCTTTACTACCTGGAACGTATTCATTCCGCTTGGAAAAGGCTGCCGAAGGTCTTGACGACGCCGCAGAGACTCTCGCTAGGACGCTGGTGAAAACGCTCGAGCGATTTGCTGCACGGCTTGGACTGTCGCAGCGATGTGTTCATCCGTCGTGAACGGGCCGGGACTGAACCGGATGGTACCGCCGCTGGCCAATGTGCCCAGCGTTTCGTGAACCAGTGGTGCACAGTGCAGTCCGGCGCGGCACTGAATTCCGAATGACTGATCCAGAATCGTTGCCGCTTCATGACTATCAACGCCGTTGATCGTGAAGCTGATGATGCCAGCGTTCGACGTCTCTGCCGGGTTGCTGTACGTTGTGATCCCGCTGATTGCCGACAGCTTCTGATGCAGTTCCAGAACACGGGTTGTCACCTGGTCGTGCAGCACCGCAATATCGTGCTGCAGCAACCACTGAACGGCTGCGTTCAGACCGGCCAGGCCTGGCATGTTCATATTGCCGCTTTCCAGTTTTGATGGCATCGTTTCCGGTTGCGACAGGAGCTCACTAACTGTCCCCGTCCCGCCGCAGCGTATCGGGCGCAGTTCCGCGTCAAGCCCGGCGCGGACGTAAATCAGTCCCGTGCCGAGCGGGCCGAGCAGCCCCTTGTGACCTGCAGTTGCCATTAGGTCGGCGCCGATATCCTGCAGGTCGACGGGCAGATGCCCAATCGTCTGAGCTGCATCAAGCAGGCACAGTGCTCCGGCGGACTGTGCAGCGGCGGCGATGGATTTGGCTGGTTGAATGACGCCGGTCACGTTCGAGGCGTGGTTCAGCACAACCAGCCTGGTCGCGGCCTTCGACAGCTCGTTGTTTATGGCGGCTTCGTTGACAATGCCGGTTGCGCGATCGAATCCGACACGCACAACGTCCAGATTCAGTTCGCTCTGCAGTTGCTGCAGCGGACGCAGGACGGAGTTATGTTCGAGATCTGTGGTGATGACTCGATCGCCGCTGCGCAGGATGCCGCGCAGCAGCAGATTCAGTCCGTCGGTGCAGTTGAAGGTGAATGCAATACGGTCGCTGGATTCCGCGTTCAGCAGTTGTGCCAAACGCGACCGACAGACTGTTACCATTTGAGCCGCTTCATTGCCTGCCGAGTGGCTGCCCCGACCGAAGGCGATTCCACCACGCCGCGTCCATGCGTCGACGTCTGCGTAAACCGCTTCCGGTTTGGGAAAACTGGTCGCGGCGTTGTCCAGGTAGATCGTGGGGATCGGGTTGTCAGCGATATCAGGCAACGGAAGCATCCTTGACCAGTTGTTTCAGAACAACGTCGTCAATGACGCTGCCTTTGGGTTGCCGTTTAATCGCTTCGACGACCGTGGCGACCAGATCGTCTGCTGCATCCACGCCGATCTGTTCCAGACGATGGGCGACCGCTTTTCTGCCACTGTGCCGTCCCAGGACAAGTTGAATTCCGTCAGCGCCGACTGTTTCCGGACGGAACGGCAGGTAGGTGTCCGGGTTTTTGAGAAGGCCATCCTGATGAATGCCGGCTTCTGTAGCGAAGATGTTGGCCCCGCCGATCGGTTTCATCCGAGAAATGGCAACGCCAGTGAGTTCCGCAACCATTTGGCACAGCGGGGCCAGCTTAGTGGTGTCGATGCGGCAGGTGCGTTTGTACTGATCGCCGTGCAGTGCCAGCGCCATCACGACTTCTTCCAGTGACGCATTCCCCGCGCGTTCGCCGATGCCGTTGACCGTACACTGCACAACGTTGGCTCCTTCGCTGATCGCCGACAATGTGTTCGCGACAGCAAGTCCGAGGTCATTGTGAAAATGCACGGCCAGCAACGCGCGATCCAGATTGGGGACGTTGTCCTGAATGGCTTTGATGAAGTTTGCCGTCTTCTCCGGTGTTAAAATCCCCACAGTGTCCGGGAAGCCGATCGTGGTGGCTCCGGCGTCGATGGCTTCGCGATAGCATTCGCACAGGAAATCCACTTCGGTGCGGCTGGCATCTTCGGGGCTGAACGCGATGATGCGAAACGCGTTGCCCGCGTACTGGATGGAGTCCGTGATGATCCGAATGATTTCCGCTTTGCTTTTGTTCAGTTTGTGCTGACGATGCAACGGGCTGGTGCCGCAAAAGAGGCTCACGCCGCGTTTACGCATGGGGTTTTCGCTGAGAGCAGACTCTGCCGCGTCAATGTCGGAATTCATCGTTCGACACAAGGCCGTCAGCACAGGGCCCTTGATGACCCCTACCATTTTGCGAATGGCAATCACGTCTGCTTCTGAAGAAGCCGGAAAGCCGGCATCCAACGAATGGACTCCAGCAGCCTCCAGAGCTTTTGCGATCTGTAACTTTTCATCTGGCTCCAGCGTAGCGCCGGGCATTTGTTCGCCGTCTCGCAGGGTGGTGTCGCTAAACAGCACAACACCAGAGCGTTTGTAGTGCCTGATCACGGTATCGCGGATCCTTGTCCGAATACTGCTGCGAAGATTGGCAATGAAACCTGTCATTGGCGAAGGATAGCCGCGGGTGGGCGTAGAGCGGAAGTGTCGCCGGGGATTTTCACCTTCCTGGTCAGATTAGGACTGGGCATGCGTCCGCCAGAACGCGGACAGTGCAGCAGATTCGCAGTAGCTGTCCATTTCACCGTGTGCGCAGCTATTTTCGCGGGTGATGGATCATTTGGCCGGAATGAGCGTTTTCAGGCGGGGCGAGCCCGGTGGGTCGAGGCCTTGACTGACGCGCAGTTTCCAAAATCGGCTTTCGCCGGTGCGATACCAGTCGACCACTTCCTCCACAACATTTGTCAGAGGGAACTTCGGCAGGTATAGCTTCAGCGTTTCGAACACGCTCACCAGAACGGTCCGCCGTCGAGCACCGCGGACCGTCTTGCTCGTGCGTCCCGTTCTGCGGTCAAGAGCCGCACCACGCAGGCTGCGTTCCGCTTCGTTGTTCGTCGCGGAAACATCGCCGTGAACGACGAACGCAAACAGCTCTTCGTTCAGCATCAGACGCACGACCTCATGCACCAGGTTGTGGGATTTACGATCCGTTTCGTCCCGTGGACCATCGATGTCTTCCGAACAACGAATCATGCACACGTCCGCCAGCTGATTATCCAGGTCATTCACTTTCGCGGTCCGACCGTTCGGCCCGAAACGACTATCCGCGGCGATGCGTTTGGCTTCGCGAAACACTTCCATCAAGCCATCCGGACAATGACTGATACTCGTCATTGTCCGGATAAAGCAGCGTCAGGCGGATGGCTTTGCGAAGCAGATGCGCCCAGCACTTCTGAGCGTGACTGGAGCCCTGATAAACGGCTGCATCGTCGCTCACCAAAACCCCGGCGAAGTTGTCTTTCGGAAGAATCTCAGCCAGCGTGTCGGCATCTTTGCGACAGCCGAACACCAGCACTCGCGCCTGTTCGGAAAGAAACGCCCACACAGAGTTGATGCTCCAACTGGTTTCGTCCGCATGCACGACCGCGCTGCAGGCTACCAGATCGCACAGTGTTTCAAACTCCTGTTCCCACCGAGACGAAAGCTGCGTCAGAATCGCGTCGGCCTGGGATTTGGCGAGATCGAGATTCCAGAAGAACTTCACCTGCAGACACACTTTGTCCATGGACAAGCCGACGATCGACACCAGAAACGCAACCGTGACCTGAATTTCCGTTCCGAATTCGGATCGCGGCCGCACGCCCGGAATCACGGGCTTTTCTCCATTGGGCCCGTGCCAGATTTCATACACCACAAGAGTCGCACGGCCATCAATGATTCGCCACACCGGTCGTTCTCGCACGAACGCACACTGCGAAACCGCCAAGCCCTCAGGAACAGCGATTTGGTGCGAGTCCGCCTGATCGATCTTTTCCTGCGTGGTCCGACGGCCTCGACGCTCGGACGTCTGCCGCCGTTTTCGTTTGTTTCCTTTGTTCCCTGCGGCTGTCCGGGCTTCTCGGCGTTTCTCTTCTGCCTCGACGGAATACGGTTCGTCAAGCCGGACAGTGGGGTTCTTTCTTTCCAGGTCCCGGACGCGATCGCGCAACCGTTGATTCTCTTCCCGGAGCACAGACACCTCCGACTGCAATTCCAGTACGATGCGAACCAGTTCAGCATGCCCAGATTGATCGACGGATCCTTCCATCCACGCGTCGTATCAGCTTACCAAATTCTTCGCTACGCCCGTTACTACGCTAAAATGGACATGTACGATTCGCAGTCTGGCGGCCACAACGACCAACACCGACTCGCTAATGTCGTTTCGCCGCAATGTGACGATTGCGCCTACGCCTATGCAGTTAAAAATGTGGTATTGACAGGAAGTGCAGTTGCCGCGA
>CALFOL010000845.1 GCA_937919915.1 uncultured Planctomycetaceae bacterium | reverse complement strand
TGTTTACGATTAGCGTGTCCGCTCAATCAACTCCAAATACAAAGACATCTCCCGTGACAATTTCTCCCGACAATCCCTTCGCCGCTCCCAGTCGCCTGGCCTTCCACGCTCCCGCGTTTAATGAAATCAAGGTCGAACACTATCAACCTGCATTCATCGCCGGTATGAAGCGGCAATTGGAAGAAATGGACGCCATCACCAACAACAGTGAGCCTCCGACCTTCGAAAACACCATCGTAGCCATGGAAAACTCGGGCGATTTGCTGAACCGATCACAGCAGGTGTTTTCCAACATGACGTCGGCGCACACCAACAAAGACTTACAAAATATTCAGACAGAAATGGCGCCCCTGCTGGCCGCGCATTCTGACAACATTCTGCTGAATCAAAAACTGTTTCAACGCGTCCAAACACTCGTCGAGTCCAAAGACTCACTCAAGCTGACGGGAGAACAGCAGGAAGTTCTGCGGCAGCGTCACGAAGACTTTGTGCGTGCCGGAGCAAAGCTCTCAGAAGACCAGCAGAACAGAATCCGGTCGCTCAACGAACAACTTTCCACACTGCAAACAAAGTTCGAAGACAACCTGCTGGCTGTCACCAAAGAACGATCTGTCGTTGTCGATGACGTCGCCGAACTTGACGGTCTGTCGAAAGCCGAAATCGCTGCTGCCGCGGAAACCGCCAAAGAACGAGGCCACGAGGGCAAGTACGTTCTGGAGATCGTCAACACGACGCGCGTGCCGGTGCTGTCGTCGCTCAACAATCGAGCGCTTCGAGAACGCGTATGGAAATCGTCCGCCGACCGAGCTCTCGGACAGAACGGTGGCATCGACAACCGCGCGTTGGTTCTTGAGATCGCGCAGTTGCGAGCAGAACGCGCCAAGCTGCTGGGATACGCCAACCACGCCGCCTACAAGCTGGGCGACCAAATGGCGAAACACCCCGACGCTGCTCGCAAGATGCTGACGGACCTTGTCCCGGGAGTCGTTGCTCGCGTCAACGAAGAAGCGGCCGACCTGAAAGCCATGATGAAACAACTCGGTGCTGATCACGATCTGGCACCGTGGGACTGGGAATACTACGCCGAAAAAGTCCGCGCAGAACGATTTGAAGTCGACGAAGCCGCGGTGAAGCCGTACTTCGAAATGAACAATGTGCTGGAAAAAGGCGTGTTCTTCACCATGAACAAGTTGTTCGGAATCGAATTCAAAGAACGCAAAGACCTGCCCGTTTATCACCCGGAAGTTCGCGTCTTCGATGTGATCGACGCAGACGGCTCACAGGTCGGCCTGTTCTACATCGACTTCTTCAAACGCGATTCCAAACGCGGCGGCGCCTGGATGAGCTCTTACGTCGATCAGTCTAAACTGCTGAACGAAAAACCAGTCATCATCAACGTGTTGAACAACCCGAGCCCCGCCGATGGCGAACCCGCTCTGATCAGTTTCGACAATGTCACCACGATGTTCCACGAAATGGGCCACGCGGTTCACGGGTTGTTTTCTGATGTCACCTATCCATCCGTTTCCGGCACGGCCACTCCGCGAGACTTCGTCGAATTCCCATCAACTTTCGAAGAAGACTGGTGCATCCAACCGGAAATCCTGAGCAACTACGCTCGACATCACGAAACCGGCGAACCGATTCCGAAAGAGCTTCTGGATAAGGTCATCCGCGCCAGCAAGTTCAATCAGGGATTCGACACCCTGGAATACATGTCTGCGGCGATTCTCGACCTGGAATGGCACACTCTGACCGCAGACGAAATCCCGGACGACATCGAAGCGTTCGAAGCCGCCACGCTGAAGAAATACGGCATCGACATCGCTGCTGTGCCACCGCGCTATCGCACTGCCTACTTTGCCCACATCTGGGGCGGCGGATATTCGGCCAGCTACTACGCTTACCTGTGGAGCGAAGTCCTGGCGGCCGACGCCTTCGCCCATATGCAGGCCAACGGCGGTCCCACCGCAGCCAACGGCACAAAATTCCGCAGTGAAATCCTGTCCCGCGGCAGCAGTCGAGACCCCATGGAATCCTACAAAGCCTTCCGCGGCCAGGAACCAACGGTCGAAGCTCTGCTGATCCGACGTGGGTTGAAATAGCAGCCACCAACGAACCGTAGACGAGTTTCTCCGAAACTCGTTCGCCGTAAGGAGCGTCGTCTACTGCCGAACATGTCGGTTACGCGGAAAAGGAGCCTACTCCCGATACCGCCTCGTTTCGGAGAAACCAGGCGACAGCTAACCAACCGAGTTTGCCGCTACTTTCGAATCGCCCACAGCGCGTCAAACGTTCGCAGGTAAATCGTTCCGTTGGAAATCACGGGCGAGGCCGACATGTCTTCACCGATTTCGTTCTGCGCCAGCATTTCGAATTTCCGGCCGGACTTTACGACGGAGATCTTGCCGTCGCGAGCTGTCAGATAAATGTGACCGTCAGCCAACACTGGAGAGGCACGGTGGCGGTTGTTGTGAGTCCGCTCCATGTAGACTTCCTCACCCGTTTTGCGATCCAGTACCAGCAACATGCCGTTTTCGCGGCAAAGGTACACGAGATCTCCATCAATCAGCGGCGACGGAACGTCCGGCGTATTCTTTTCACGAACCCACAGTACAGAATCACTCTCTGTCAGATCGCCTGACGCATCGGGGCGGACGGCGAAAACCGGACCGCCCTTGGCTGTCGGGCAAATCACAATGCCTTCTGCCGCGGCCGGGGATGCAACAAATCGCAAAGTCGGATGGTACTTGCGAGCGGGATCGTCGTGTGGATTCAGCCCGCCAAGTCGCCAGACTTCCTTGCCATCCAGCGAATAAGCAATGGTGTAGTCGGCTCCATGAGTTATCAATAGCTTCTGTCCGCCGAAGTCATACAGGATCGGTGACGAATAGCCGTGTTCGTTTTCCTTTTCCGCACCAGTCACGCGTTCTGTCTTCCAAACAGGTGCCCCGGTGCCCGCATCAACGGCGACCACGACGGCTTCCTGAGTTGTCGCATTTCCGTCGCCGTGAATCAGTTGCAGAAACAGTCGGCCATCATGCAGGACGGGCGTCGAAGACATCCCAAAAGCGATGTCGAATTTCCCGTAGCGTTCCTGCACGTCGAAATCCCAAACAGGATCGCCGCTGACCGTAAAGCATGCGAGCGGCCCGCTGGCCATGAACACCCAGACATGCTTTCCGTCGGTGATGGGTGACGGAGAGGCGGAGTTGCCTTCGTCACCTCGTACGTCTGTGTTACCGGCGCCAATCACTTTTCGCCATTGCTGTTTTCCATCCGTACCAAAGCACAGCAGCACCAGACTTTCTTTATCGACCGACGTCAGGAATATCTGATCACCCCAGACCACGGGAGTCGCACCGGCCGGACCAGGCAGTTCCGTTCGCCACGCAACGTTTTTCTCTTTCGACCACTCGACAGGAAGATTCGATTCGGTGCAGATCCCATTCTGCGTGGGACCTCGCCACGATCCCCAGTTATCAGCGAAGGAGCTTACGGAAGTCAGCAGGACAAGCGCGGTCACAGGAACCATGATTCTGAGCAGCGTCATTCGATCTCACTTTCAATCTCGTTAAGGGGTCACCAATCTTCCAGTCGGACATTCAGCCCAACGGACAGCCCGTTTGGATGACGAGAGCTTACTCTCACAAGCCGACAGCGTCCACAATAACAGGAAAACGGGCGTCCCATGGCGGCATCGCATGACGAGAGGACTCAATATCATACGATAAAGCGATGGCTTGCCTCCCTTGATGAGTATGAAAGCGAAAGGACAGATCCCGTTCAGAATCTGCCCATCAGCATCCAGTGCAAACACTGGCCTAACATAGACACGGCTAACTTCCTGCGCCAGGTAAAGGGTCAAAAGCAACTGGACCCGCCTCCCCTTTCTTCTTCGAAGGCTGACCTTTGATATCAAACGAGAAATGATTCTCAGTGCCCGTGGAAACGCGGGCGATAAGTCCGCTCTTACTGCTGGAGCGATACATTGCAGGAATGTCTCCGCTGCGATCTTCGGGCCACGTCGTGTCTGCTGGAGTTTCCCCGGTATCTGGTCCCGGGCGATCAAGAGCTACCATGTATTCGGCGACGACGATGGGCTGCTGCGAGGAGAAGTATCCGTTGTCATTCAGGTTGAACGCTGCCCCACCGATCTCCGGATTGTAGAAGTGTACTGAAGCACCATTAAACGGTTCGCCGTTTAGTGTCACAGCTCCAGTAACCATCGCAGCTGGCTTACTTTGACTTCCACATCCGGTTGACAGAGCAAGGATACCGGTTGCCAGTACGAATCGAAATTTCTGAGTAAACATGTTTAAACCTCACGTAATCGTTTTGGATGTCTCCCCAGGATCCAGGGAGTAAAAGGAAGACCGCCGCGGCGAATTGTGGCCGCCGTCAATCAGGGGAAACCGTGGATCACATCCGAGTGATCCAAAACCCTCGCGGTCGGTCTTTGTTAATGTGTTTGTGACAGGGCAGGGCAGGATTTCGACCAGAACTCTAGAACTCACCGACTGGGTTACCGTCGGACTTCATCGCCAACAGCTTCAACGTTTCAAGTGAGATATTCTCAGAGATAAATCGCACGGAACCGTCGGCGAGTCCGAACTGGACGCCGCCCGGATGTTCTGAGTTCAAAATGTGCGAGTTCAAGTAGGGCACCTAACACGCCCAGAAGTCTCCACAAGTTGAATTCAACTGAAACTGAATTGGTGTGCTTCCGGCGCCGATTCCTGTGACCAGATTCTTTGTTTCTTTCGTGTCACCGGTGCCATGCCAGCCACCGCGATATGAGCTTCTGCGGTCGCCGTACAGCATTCCTTCATCCCGCCCACTCTGCTCTCCCAGTATGAGGCAGTTTGACAAGCCGTCCGTAATATCTTTGAACGCGACCTTGCCGTTGATTTCCATTGGGCCGTTATCACAATTCCATCCGTAGAAGCTCCGACACCGCCCGCTGAGCGCGTTATTGGGCAGCGAAGTGTCGACTGCTCCTGAAATTCCGACATAGTTCGGAAGCATCAGCAGCTCACCATTCCTGCCATAGGCATTGTTCGAGACAGGATCAACAATATTGGAAGGGCATATCATTGACGACATCACCAACCGACTCAGCACCTGCGTGTTTGCGTTCGGAGTATCTCCCTTGATCGGGATGTTAAGATCCAGCTGATTGTACACATTGCCCTGTTCCAAATAGGGCAGGATCGAGACTCTCCAGTTGATATCGTAGACCATCCCCAGCGGAAGTATGGTGTAGACGTCGTGGTAGTTGTGCATGGCCAGCGACAGTTGCTTGAGATTGTTCTTGCATTGCGTTCGCCGTGCGGCTTCACGCGCTTGCTGCACGGCAGGGAGCAGCAGTGCAATGAGAATCGCAATCACGACCAGTAGTTCAATCAGAGTGAATCCCGCGGTTCGTTTACTACGGCGACCGGTGTGTTCGAGGGACATGTGTACTTCCTTAGTGTTGAAAAATGAAAAGCTTTGGACGTCGTGACTCACGAGACATTTCGCAAATCACATCCCGTGCAGATTGAGTTGCCGACGTTTCGGTTCGTCAGACACGAGGAAACCGAAACTCCTGCAACACCTTCGCTGCAATCCGCTCTAGGCAAGTGTCGTGCCGAACTGTGATGCTTCACCCTGGAAAACAGATTCCTTGCGACTTATGGTTTAGAATCCAGCAACCTGATGTCGACACGATGCTGTGTTGTGCGCTTTACACACGCAGTTCCGGTGAACATGCGCGCACCGTTGGTTCAGGCATGCGTTAAACGGTCACGAACGTGCGCCACAATGCAGTATTCGTCACTGGGGTATCGTGCAGGTGTCGTTGCTGTTGTGACGTTGACATCCACATTTATTGTGTCAGTTGTCGAATCGAATCTCGCCGCAATCTGTGAGTGCATCTAAAACACGCAGCGGTAATCATGCAACGCGATGAGCAACAGACTTTTGATCACGATGGTCGCCCTGATCTGAATTGTGCGACGGTATGCCACAGCGCGGAGACGAAGACGACTCGCAATTTTTTCGATTGAGATCAGATCTATTGAGATTAGTGAATCCGGTCCGACGGAACGGTGGGCACGCAGGATGTGATTGAATCGGTTGCGAGGCCTCCGCCTGATGAGTCACCACCGCTGCCGAATTCAGGCGACTGGATGATCTCAATAGACTAGAGCAGTTTACTTATTGTTGTGAACGGTACTCGCTCGCGGGAGTCGACTTTCTTCAATCGTAAAACGTGCCCCGCCGCCACAAGTCCGCGCACACGCAGAATCAAGCCTTACGTACGTAGTAGACAGAATTAACTAATATACATCCTGGCAGAATCCGTAATGGTTCTTGACGCGGAAGGACTCAAGCCCCATCATGGGGACGCCTAAAAAGTACATCCTCCGTGCGATCAAGCATGAAGCGAGGGCAAGCTAATTTGTCTCGGCACACTCACTTCGAAGTTGACCAATCTGTGCTGGCACGAATCGACGTGACTCCCAAAGCAGCAGGTGACAATGATGACGAACGCGCTGTGATAAAACATGTCATCGAGTCGGATCGTAAAGGTCGAACAGGCAGTCAAACGCCGTCAAAATGACGACAAAAGTCTCGAGAACGACACACTTCGATTACCGAAAGAAAGCCAACAGAAAGAATGTAAGCTGTTACCGCGAAATGACTTATGATCAACCGGCATAATCGGCATGTGTATCGCTTAGTTTACCGCTGGTTGTTCGTTTCAAGTTTCGCAAGACGCAAACAGGAGAAGAAAGATGAAGAGTTTAATGATTCTGGGATGTGCTGCCGCGGCAGCTCTGTTCCTGACGGCCGATACAGCATCGGCCCAATGCGGTTATGGTGGTGGTGGCGGCTACTACGGTGGTGGCTACGGTGGCTCGGGGCTCAGCATCGGCTACAGCAGGTATGCACCGCGAACATCGTTCAACGTTGGCTACAACAGCTATGCTCCTCGGTACAACAGCTACGTACCGCAGCGCACCGCTTATCGTTCAGCCGGACACTACGACTACCATCCGACCGAAGTCTATCGCCACGGCAACCACTTGCACGTGCAGCCGTCGCACTACGACTATCATCGCGGTGGTCGTCACTGGTAAGCCACAGAAAGCGGAAGGACATTGCAGCCACTTCGATCACTGTACAAGATTAAATCCTGTACTTTGGTGGATGTGGCTGTGATTATTTCCACACTGGGGCGGCAAGATCCCAATGAACAATATCGAATGATGAAAACGATTCCACATCGAGAAGATTCAGACGAGTGCAAATTCGGATGAACATCATCACACGTCGGAATTTTGTGACTCGAGCCACAGCAGGCGGAGTCGTCGCCGCAACGCTCCCCGGTTCATTCGCAGCAGAGCGATCGAACGAGAATGCGTTTTCTTTTCTGTTGCTCGGCGACACGCACTTCGACCGGATGGAGCACCATGATCTGGAATGGATGCGGCAGCATTTCGAAAAAGGCATTTCGCAGGTCAAAGACTATTGTCAACACACCAGCGAATCTCTACCGAATCTGCTGCAGGCGGCGAAAGCCAAGCTGGAAACCGCCAATCCGTTGTTGCGGGATCCGGCATTGGCAATCTGACGTATGTCGTTACGGCCACCAACAATGGACCAGGCGCAGCGACAGGTGTCGTCATTGATGAATCCTTCACGCTGCCCACGGGTGTGAGTGTCGACACCATAACAGCAAGTGTCGGTGGATTTTCCGGAACCACCTGGACACTGGGTGCTCTGGCGCCCGGAGCCAGTGAAACGCTGACAGTTGTACTGACAGTCGGTTCAGCTGCTTCGATTGGCACCGACGTCATCAGCAATACAGCGACACTAACGGGAGTGACGGAAACGGACACAGTACCCGGCAACGATTCGGTGACTGAGGCCACATCAATCGTTCGCCTGGTCGACATTGAATTGACGAAAACCGAATCCATCGATCCGGTTGTGGCAGGTTCCGGACCTGGCAATCTGACTTACGTCGTCACCGCGACCAACAACGGACCGTCGGACGCGTCCGGTGTTGCCGTTGCTGAAGCATTGACGCTGCCCGCCGGAGTCACCGTCGACTCAATAATGTCGAGCGCGGGAACTTCGTTTGCGGACCCGACGTGGACGATCGGTGATATTGCCAGTGGCGCCAGCGCAACGCTGACGATTGTCCTGACAGTCGACGGGTCAGCTGTAGCCGGCACGGATGTCATTAGCGACACGGCGACCGTGACAGCGGTCGGTGAAATCGACACGGTTCCTGGCAACGATGTCGTCACGGAATCCACCTCGATCACCGTCAGCGCTCCCATACCCGGAATCGTTTCACGCGTGCGCGTTCGACTGACGGACGCCGATTATCTGCAGCTCGCGGCAGTGGAAATCATTGAGGCGGGAACGGGCACCAATCTGGCTCTGACCGGAACGGCCACTCAGTCAAGCCAATTGTATGTGGATGGCGGTCCGACCGCCGCGATTGACGGCGACAGCACTTCCAACCGGCCGTCCGTCGCGATCACCAAAGAACAATTCGGGGCATGGTGGGAAGTCGATCTGGGCGGCGAATTCGATGTCTCATCCATTACGATTTTTAATCGCCTCAGCAACGGACGACGGATCGAAGCGGCGGATGTTGAGGCCTTCGACATCGGTGGAGCCGTCGTCTGGGCGGGCACGATCACAGGAGCAGTGGATGGTAAGCAGGCGCTTATATGTTTTCGCACATAATAATCTTCGGATCATCCTTACCTGAATTACTGGGTGGCCATTCATTATGTACGATTATTTGTGGGCGGGTGCTTAGTATCCGTCCCTTCACGGTCACCATCAGTCCAGACGCCGTTCCACCAACTGCTGATCTCGCCTATCCCTCGGCAGGTGCCTCCGTTCGTGTGGACACTCTGAACGGGCTCGGTTATCTGGATGTCACGTTCGCCGCTGCCGGGGGCAGCGGACTGGATGCTTCCACAATCGACGGTAATGAGTTGACGCTCAGTGGTTCAGGAGTCGGAACGGCAGTCCTGGACGGCGCGGCAACGCTGGTCAGTGGCAGCACATATCGTTATTCCTTTACCGGTGACTTTGCGCCCGGCACGGTCGACGTGAACTTCGGCTCCACAACATGGCAGGACATTGCTGGCAACGACAGCGTTGCGGAAACGTTCACGGTCCTGCCACCAAGTCCCGGAATCGTGGCCTCGGTTCGTGTTCGACTCACCGGTCGCAATTATTTGCAGCTGGCAGAAGTGCGGGTCATTGAGGAAGGGACAGGCACCAACCTTGCCTTGTCCGGCACGGCCACTCAATCAAGTCAGTTGTACGTGGATGGCGGTCCAGGAGCAGCGATTGACGGCACCGTCAGCAACCGGCCGTCCGTCGCCATCACACGAGAAGAAATCGGAGCATTGGTGGGAAGTGGATTTGGGCGGCGCTTTTGACATCTCGGCAATCACGATTTTTAATCGTCCGACAAGCGGCGGGCGGCTTCGCGGTGCTGTGGTCGAGGCTCTGGACAGTACGGGAAGTGTCCTGTGGACGGGAATGATCACCGGGGCCGTTGACGGCAGCGTCCATGAGTTGACAGCCGTTGTCCCTCCGCCGCCCTCCGCCGCCCGCCACCGTTCCGCCTCCGCAAAACCTGATCGTGGCAAAGACGGGCTCTCGAAGCATTGGCTTCGCAGGCACGGCTGCTGTAGCAGACTCAAGCAACGGCCAATCACAACCCATGAGTCCCACCGCACAGCCAGCAGCCGTATCACCGATCACGGCGAAAGCTGCTGCGGTGCTGCCGACGGACACCTCAGAAATAGAGAAAAGCTTGTTTGCCAACGAAGAGGAATCGACCGAAAGAGTGCTTCACGACGTCGAAGTCAGCAGCGACCTGTCCGATCTCGACAACAGTTTTAGTAAGGCAACCGATTGGTTGAGTGCGATTTAACGAGCATACCCCCGGCAGTGGACGCAGTCTTTTGTGATCAGGTCCGCTGAAGTCCGGGGCAGCAAAACCAGCGTACGCCGGTGGTTAATCGAAACTCCTGGATTCGAAAGGTGGCAAGTTGCACTGGGAAGCCCGTCCCGGATTTCGCGTGAACCTGGACGTCAACCTTCAGGCATCGCTCAAGGCGTGTATCGGTGCGCATGTCCTGACGAAA
>CALFOL010000844.1 GCA_937919915.1 uncultured Planctomycetaceae bacterium | reverse complement strand
TCTGTCAACGGCTTCGCAAACTTTGTCGTGGTGACACCAAAGACTGGTAGCGACATGGATAGTTTTTCTGTGGTCATAAGCTGACCGTGTTGGTTGATCCGCACGTTTGTCATCGTCAGCTGACCTGCCTCGATCTCCAGGGAGTCGCAGTCGATCTGTAATCCGACAACGCGAACATGTGAAGGGCTTTTACAGCTCAGGCTGTATTAGCTGTCGCTGCCATCGGTCGAGATGATATTGACCGAGATGTTGTCGCAATACACGCTGGCAAATTGAGGCGCCGTGACGTGAGCTCCGAATTGACGCGGCGGGCCGGGAGCTTGTCCTGGCTGCTGCGTTGCTTCTTCGACCACAGTCATCTGTAGTTGAATCTGTAACTGCGGTTTCCAGACATCTTCCGCTACTGATTTGGCTTCTCCATCGGGGTAGACCGCACTCACAGGAGCTTCTTCAGGGGCCGCCGTTTTCAAGTCGCTCTCCGTCTCCGGGTCAGCATGGGAGATGAAAATCTCATTGCTTTTTAGCGCCGCGGATTGAGCGGCCGCGATGGCCGTCATTCCTCCCAACAACAAACTCATCGTTAGAAGTCTCTGCATGATCAATTTCCCTTTTCTGACGAAAACCACGCGTCGCGGTGTTGGCTGGATACTGTTCGTAAACATGGGACTGTTGTGCATCATAAGAAAAAAGATCTCAATGTTATTCCCAGGAAGTCTACAGCGAATTTCGCTGACTTGTGACCGAAGAGGACGCGTTTCGTCCTCCGTGAGCGGGTGCCCGCGCGCCAGAACCGTCCACAACAAAAGGTAAGTTGCTCTGACCGACCGAAGAATCTCCGTTAAGCCACGCCAAAAAGAACAGCTTCGTCAGTCTCGGTGGCTTCCTCAAAAGAACAGTGCAGAGCCACTCTACAGAATTTCGCAACGACGCAAACGGTGCGACGGATCAGGGCAGATGTACGGAGTGCCTCGCAAACGTGTCGACGACGTCCTGCAGCGTCTGGGACTCTACGATGCACGCAACGTGGCAGCCGGTTCTTACAGCAAAGGCATGCGTCGTAAACTGTTGATCGGTCGTGAAATTCTGCATTCACCGCGCGTGCTTTATCTGGACGAACCGACCGCCGACCTGGACGCTCATTCGACACGACTTGTGCGCGAACTGGCAGCTGATGATGTTACGATTTTGCTGACCACGCACGATATGGAAGAGGTCGAACAGATCTGCGACTCACAGCCGTGTGGATGCTGGCCGCGCGAACCTGTTTCTATCGGTTCGGCTGGAAGTAAACGACGTTCTTCACTCTACGGGATGATTAGCTTTGGGTGTCCGTCTTTTCGGCAAACGCCTGCAGTTCAAATATTTTGCTGAGCAGTTTGTCGGAAAAGCCCAGGAACAGAAAACCGAATATCAGCGTCATGGGAATGATCAGAAAGTGTCGCAGGAAACTGTCGCGCAGGATGGGAATGTAAGCGTACGCGAAGTAGCCAAACGCGATCGCACACAAAACCGTGCCGATCAGGTGCAGGCAGCCGTAGGTCGTCAGTGACGTGGTCGATCCTTCTTGCGAAGCAGAGCCTTTACCGTAAATCAAACGCATTACCTGACCGTCGCTACCAAACGACGAATCTCGGTACCGCACCTTGATCTTTTCGTCCGCGGTTTCACCAATCGTGTCACCGTCGCGAATGACTGCTCCGCTGGTTAGCACATATTCAGCCAGCCCAATCAGGCGGTCGCGTAGTTCATTCGGCGGCTCGGAAGCATTCTTCGTTTCGGGTTTCATTGTTTCTAACGCTGCCAGTCCCTTCGTGGAACCGGAACTGGTTGCGTCATCGTTAGCCGTCACGCGAAAGTTGATCCACAACGGTAAGGGCAGCTCATGCGGCAGAAAATCACATGCGAGTTCGGCAAAAGTATCCGGTTCCACAACGTGACCGGAATTGCACCAATAAACGCCGATGGCTCCTTTGCAGGAATCCGTCAGTGCGATGGTGGCCTGCGTCAGCACCTTCATCAATTCGATCGGCTCAACATTCCCCATGACCGTCACGATGACATGTCGCTTGTGTTGTTTCATCGCTGCGGTGGCGTCCGGCCAGAACATAGCGTGCGAGCAAAGACTTTTGAGATCCGCCCATGGAATGGGAGCTGGCATCAGCCCGTAAATGACCTGGCAATCGCCGACCGTGAAGACAGAGTGCGCTTTTCCTTTCCGCCGCCCGTAGGGAGATCAGAACGGGGCCATCGTTGGCTCCACGCCGTCGGAATATTGGACGCTTTGACCTTGCTGTCCTCGTCAAGAGCGACCATTGAAATTGAAAGACCCAATGTACATCTCCTGCCGTATCAATACGCTCAAAATGCGAATCGCACCGCGACCTCACGGTGCTTCAATTCTGGAATCGGGATCGGCTGAATAATCTCTGCGCCGGTTGAGCGGCAGGATTCCCAATCCGGAATGTGGCCTTCGACGTAATAGTGACGCACGTACTTCCAGTCGGTTTCGACGAAGTCGCTATACCATTGGTCGAGATCCGTGATGCCGACTTCGTGTAACAGGTGCATCCCGAATTGTGCGGCTTCAACTTCGTAGTGGCGCAGCACCGATAAAAAGTGATCTTTGTCTTTGGTGTTCTGCAGATCGTCGAGTGTCCCTTCCAGTGACGGTGCGACCCATTGTACGGAATGGCCAAACAGATGTAGCAGGATAAAGCACTGCATCTCGAAACTAACGTCCGGGTCGATGGTGATCGTGCGACCGTTGAACGTGCCAGTGCGCGGCGGTTCCAGATCGTCGTAGCGGATCTCGAAACCGTATTTCACGATCTTCGACGTCGTGCGGATCCACATCCGCACCAGGTCCGATGACGGCATCGATCCGAGCTGACGTTCGCCGATGAGTTCGTGGCCGGAGATTTCCGTCATGGTCGTTCCCCTGAGTTTGTGTTTGGCGAGCCCGGCACGTCAGTGCTGGGTTTCAATGACGTCGTCAGTGCCGGAAAGTGAGAACTCATGTCCTCGCCTCGCCAGGGAAGGTGATTAAACGGGATACGCCGTGCTGACGCCGTCTTCCAATCGATGCAGATGTTCACCCGCTTTGCGGACCAGCAGGATGCCTTCATCTTCGCGATTCGCGAATGACTCAATGTCGATGGACGCGGGATCGCGGTACGCCAGGTTGATGCTCTCGCACACGTCACGCGGAATCTGAGAAGCCACGGTCACGGTGACACGCGGCCTTTCCACGCCATCTTCGAACGTGCCTGTGCCGCGGACGTGAGTCGAATGCGCTAACACACCCCAAGGCAAATCCTTGAACGTGTCCCACTGCTTCGTGAAGTAGTCGCGCACGTGATATCCCACCTGAGAAATCGTCGCACCGTGCGTGATGCAAACCTCTTTCATGTGTGGAGCATAAATAATCAGCTCACCACCATCCGCAACGATCGGTTCCAGCTTATACATGCACTTACCGGCGACCCATAATTCGTCGTACATCAGCGGAGCACACGACAGAATTTGTTTGTACGGTTTCTCAAAGCGTTTTATGTGGACTCGACCAGAAAGCTCGGCGGCCTGTTTCCATGCATCTTCCGGTGAACCGTAGAACATCCCATACGGCGACGCATCGGTGGCGACGACAAACGCCAGGCAGCGACGCTCGACACGAATCAACTTCGCAGCGCGGTTCACAACCTGTCGCACTGGCGTGTCCTGAATGCCGATAATGCCCACGTTCGTGATCAGTGCTCCCAGCCAGTGGAAGAAGTTCAGCAGCTCCGGCCCCGAAATTCCAGGGAAGAAATACTTGTTGCCACCGCTGAAGCCCATCACTTCATGAGGGAACACGGGCCCGACAACCAGCGCGATGTCGCAGTCCAGAATTCGTTTATTGATCTGTACGGGCACTTCCATCGACAGCACGCCGCTGGAAAGTTCGCGGGTCTCGGCTGCTGTCAGTGTCCCGATTGTGGCGAGTGCATCCGGGTTATCCCACTCATGGTTATGCAGGCCGACGTCATTGCACGGATCGCCGTCAGCGATTCCCAGCATCGCGCGCAGTTTGTCCATCGGCATGGGCTGGTGAGTTCCCAAAGCCACGACCAAATCCAGTTTGGCCGCCACGGGACTCAGCAAACTTCGCAGCGCGGGAAACAGCACTGGCAGTGGAGCTGTTCTGGTGCCATCCGGAACAATGAGCAGTACCTTCTTACCTTCGAAGTCTGTGATGGGCACGTTTTCGTGAACCCAGGAGATGATGGCGTCGTTGTCGAGAGTGGGAAGATCGGCAGACATAAATCGCAATTGAAATGTTGTGTGGAAGCGTCCGTCTGTGAGCTGGAACGGGACGGAATGTCTAATATCGAACAACAAATGTCCAATGCGTGAAGCGCGCTGCAGGACTTCGACATCGAGCTCTGCATGCTCAAAGTTGGATATTTGCTCCGCCCGGCCCGCGCAAGGCACGGCGCATGGTTCCCCACAGTATAGCTAAACTTTTCGGTTTCGTACATTCCATGGCTGAATGTTCGCATCTAAACAGGCAGTTTGTTTCGGTATTGCGAAATCCAGGCAGCTGTTCTGGCAAAGAACACGGCTGATGCGTTAACCTTCTCGATCCGCCAGAACCCCGAAGCCTGCTGAGTTTCCTGTCCTGTTGAGCTTCGTTCGCTACTCGACGGCGGAAAACATGAATACACCCGTCCACGACGACCAATTCCGGTCAGCATTAGTTTTCTCCCAAGGTTTCCATGACTCTCGCGGAGCTTCTTCAGAATCGATTTCGAGCAGACCTCAGGCATCGCGGTGCAGCCTATATCGAGGCAGAGCGTGTTTCCCTGACTCGAGTCACAGCCGAAAACGTATTTGGCCTGGTTGTTGACGGCGTTGAGCATCAGACTCAACTACGTTACCACGAATCAGAAATCGCACTGTTTTGCACGTGCGAGCAATTTGCGAAAAGCAAAGTCTGCAAACATCTGTGGGCAACCGTTCTGACAGCGGACCTGGAGGGCTACGTGAACCCTGCGATCCGACCGGGTCGTCTGGCTCCCTTTGTCGCGCGCGATCTTGGTGGTCCGCTGCGATTTGACGACCTTACGCCGGGCTACGATGCCGACAAAGAATTCGGCGGTCCCAAAGGGGCAAAGCGAACGTCGGTAGCTCCGGTCCGTGAAGCTCGACTGCGCCCGTGGGAAGCCAAACTGGCCGGACTGCAGGAAGAAATGGCCTCGCCAACCGCTGGCGCGAAGACGGCTCAGGGACTGGAACGGCAGATTTTTTACGAGATCGATCTCGAGGCCAGCAAAGAAGGCGACAAGCTGGTCATCCAGGCGTCTCAGCGACAGCGACGATCCAGCGGTCAGTGGGGTAAGGTGAAGCCGTTAAAAATTCGCCCGGGTGCACTTGATCAAATCGAACACGAAGACGACCGCGTTTTTCTATCCTACCTGGCGGGCGCCATTCCGGAACGCACCAACTGGTCAACGCAACAGGCAGAATTGAATGCGGCCGCGCATCGTTTTCATCTGCCATACGAACTTGGCACGTTGATTCTGCCGGACATGTGTCGGTCAGGACGCCTGGCGATTGCCGGTGTCGGCGACAAAGCGGCCCAAACACTGGAATGGGACGAAGGTCCTCCGTGGGAACTGACGGTCAAAGTCAAACGCAACTCAGACGGCAGTGGCTGGCTGGTGACCGGAGCACTGGTCCGCGAAGACGAATCAATGGATCTATCGGAAGTCCCACTGGCGGTTCCGGGGGGATTTGTCGTGACGAACGATTCCATTTCCATGCTCCGCGACTTCGGTGCGGCGGAATGGATGAGCATGCTGATGACCGAAAAGAGTCTCAGTATCCCCGGCGACGATCAGAACGACTTCGTCGACAGGCTACTGGACATTCCTACGCTGCCTCGGCTGGAACTGCCTAAAGAACTGCAGCTGGAAGAAGTCCGCGCGGTTCCTTCGCCATCACTGAAGATCTTTACGCCACCAATGTCAAAGTGGCGTAACGATTCTCTGACGGCTGAAGTGATGTTCGAATACCTGGGTACCCCTGTCGCTGGTCGAAATGCACGCTGGGCTGTTGTGCAGCGCGAACACAATCGTTGTATCATTCGTGACCGTGTTGTCGAAGGCGACGCCTGGGAACGATTGCGTGAACTTGGTTTTCGCAAGCGTCTGAACGGTTCACAAACCAACGCGGATGTGGAAATCGGTCGGCGAGATCTTGGTCGCGCAGTGCGGGAACTTGTCGCTGATGGCTGGGAAGTCTTTGCTGACGGCAGCAAGGTTCGTCAGGCCGGTGCCATGAAGTTCCGTGTGCAGTCGGATATCGACTGGTTCGACGTAAATGCTCAGGTCGATTTTGAAGGTCGCTCTGTCGCGTTTCCGGAATTGCTGCAGGCGCTGGAACGTGGCGATGCTACCGTCCGACTGGACGACGGTTCGCTCGGGATTCTTCCGGAAGAATGGCTCGAACAAATCGGCATGATTTCCGGACTGGGAACTCTCAGCGACGATTCGCTGCGATTTTCCAACTCGCAGGCAGCTCTTCTCGATGCCTTGCTGTCGGCTCAGGAGGATGTGGAATTCGACGATAAGTTCGAAGAAATGCGTGAGCGTTTCCGGAACTTCACCGGAATCGAGAAGGTAGACGCTCCGAAAGGATTTGTGGGCGAACTGCGAGACTACCAGCGGGACGGATTGTCGTGGATGACGTTCCTGAACGACTTCAATTTCGGGGGTTGTCTGGCAGACGACATGGGTCTGGGAAAGACCGTTCAGTTCATCGCTATGCTGATGCGACATCGCGAAGCGGCAAAGAACAAAGTGCCGCCGACACTGATTGTGGTGCCGCGCAGTTTGATCTTCAACTGGATGAACGAGTGTCATCGTTTTGGTCCGGAGCTGAAGGTGCTTGACTATACCGGAATGGAACGCACACCACTGCGGGAAGATTTCCCGAAGTACGATATCATCCTGACGACCTACGGCACGGTGCGTCGAGATATTACAATTTTGAAGGACATTGAATTCGACTACGTCGTGCTCGACGAAGCACAGACGATCAAGAACCCCGCGTCGCAGATCGCTCGCGCATCACGTCTGTTGCGAGCACGTCATCGGCTGGCACTCAGCGGTACGCCCGTCGAAAACAACGCTGGCGACCTGTGGTCGATCTTCGAATTCCTGAACCCCGGCATGCTGGGCCGCAGCTCCGCGTTTCGCAGCCACGTGTCTGACCCGGACAGTCCGGAATCGCGCAAAATGGTTGCTCGTGGATTACGACCGTTCATTCTGCGTCGAACCAAAAAGGAAGTGGCTTCGGAACTGCCGGAGCGTCTGGAAGAAACGATCTACTGCGAAATGCAGCCGGAACAACGTGCACTGTACGACGAACTTCGCATGCACTATCGCGATTCGTTGCTGGGTGCGGTCGCTAAGGATGGCATCGCCAAGTCCAAGATGCACGTCCTGGAAGCGTTGCTGCGACTGCGGCAGGCCGCCTGTCATCCTGCGTTGCTGAATCGTGGCGAGGAAAGCGAAGCGTTCGCAAAACTGGAATTCCTGATTCCACATATCAAAGAGCTGGTGTCCGAAGGACACAAGTCTTTGGTGTTTTCTCAGTTCACCAGCATGCTGTCGATCGTGCGGCAGCATCTGGACGAAACCGGAATCGACTATGAGTACCTTGACGGTCAGACTCGAGACCGACAGGCGCGCGTCAACCGGTTTCAGGATGACGATGAATGCAAGGTGTTCCTGATCAGTCTGAAAGCGGGGGGGCTGGGATTAAACCTGACCGCCGCCGATTACGTCTTCCTGCTGGATCCCTGGTGGAATCCGGCCGTCGAAGCCCAGGCGATCGACCGAGCTCACCGCGTTGGGCAAACTCGAACTGTGTTTGCCTACCGCTTAATCTGTCGTGATACGGTGGAAGAAAAGATCGCAGAACTTCAGAGCAAGAAACGCGCGTTGGCAGATGCGATTCTGGATGGATCCGATCAGCAGAGCATTCTGAAAGAACTGTCTGTCGAAGACCTGGAGTTACTGCTGTCGTAAACGACGCTGTGCGTTTGGTGCTTCGTGTAGACCGCTGCTGCTCATGTCTGATACCATCCTCAACCTGGCGGCTCATTTAATCTCGCTGCAGCGGTTGGCGATTGCGCTGATCCCGGTGGCTGCCGTGTTGTTGATTCTGAACGCCTGGTCACTGGCGGTGAAGACTTCGCTGCTGGCGATGTCACGGATGCTGCTGCAATTGCTGCTGCTGGGCTATGTTCTGGTTTATATCTTCGAATCCGAAACGCCCTGGATTGTGCTGCTGGTGCTGACCGGCATGCTGATGGCAGCCAGCTGGATTTCGCTGCGAGTTTCCGTCAAACATCGTCGTCGAATGCTGTCTCGAGTTCTGTTTTCGGTCACAGTCGGTGGTGGGCTGACACTGCTGATTATCACGCAGGGCGTGCTTCAGCTGGATCCGTGGTACGAACCCCGGTCTTTGATTCCGTTGGCTGGCATGATCTTTTCGAACTGCATGAATTCGATCAGCCTGGCAGTCGAACGATTCTACGCAGAACGGTCTCGAGGCGTAGAATATACTGCCGCTCGCAGGACGGGTTTGGAAGCTGCCTTGATTCCGATCACAAATTCGCTGTTTGCGGTTGGATTGGTGTCGATTCCCGGGATGATGACCGGACAGGTGCTGGCCGGCGTGGAACCACTAATCGCCGCTCGATACCAAATCATGGTGATGTGCATGATGTTCGCGTCGTCCGGGCTTTCCGCGTCGCTGTGTTTATCGCTGATCGAACGTGACACGAAGACGAATCGGCAGTGTGAAGAACTGGATCAGGAGAACAATTGAGTGCCACACGATAAGCGATTGAAGAAGCCGAAATACAAGAAGCCCAGCGCGAAGAAACGTGATCATTCGCAGCCGCGCAGCATCGCAGACCGACTGATCCTGGCGCAGGTCGATCAGATTCTGCCGGGCAACGCCTTGTTGATGCTGGTCACCGGCACCGCCCTGGCAAAACACCTGACTCAATTGCGCCCGGAGATCCATTGGGACATTTTCGCCTGTGAACACTTCTATCTGACCGCTGTCGTGAAAGCCCTGACAGAAGTTGATGACGAAGACGCAGCGAAGACAGAAATCGAACTGCACTGCATGCCGGATATTCCTGCGGGAGAATTCGACACGGTCATCTATCCGACGGACTCCAAGGGGTCCTCAGAATTGACGCGGGAACTGCTGCAGTCGATTGCAAATCAGCTGAAGCCCGCGGGACGTCTGATTATTTCCACAAACAACGCTCGCGATCACTGGCTGCACGAACACCTGAAAGAGATCTTTGGGCGTGTTACGGTGATCAAAGACAAAAATGGCATTTGCTATATCGCGCGTCAGGTTGAAGGCGTGCGGAAGCAAAAAGACTTTCGTTGCGAATTTGCGTTTCGTGATGGTGAGCGTTTGATCAAATGCGTTTCCCGACCGGGAGTGTTTAGTCATCGTCGAGTCGACGCCGGGGCGCGCGCGTTGATCCGTTCGCTGGATCTGTTGAACGAAGACAAACGGTTCTCAAAGAAACCGCTCTGGCGGATTGTTGAGATGGGTTGCGGCTGTGGTTCGGCCGCCACCGGTGCGGCTCTAAGGTTTCCTGATGCCAGTGTGATTGCGGTCGACAGCCATGCTCGCGCTGTGCAGTCGACAGAACAGACGGCCGCGTTAAACGGTGCGAAAAACGTTGCCGTTGTTCTGACGTCAGACGGCGCTGTTCCTGCGCCGGGAACACATGATTTGTTCCTGTGCAATCCTCCGTATTATTCGGACTTCCGCATCTCGGAGTTGTTTCTACAGTCGGCGGTGGCGTCGCTTCGACCTGGCGGACGTGTGCATCTGGTTACGAAACTGACCGACTGGCACGAAAACCGCATGACGGAAATTTTCGGCAACGTCGAAACGCATCGCTTCGCCGGCTACGACGTTATCGTTTCTAAACTGAGGCATTGATGCAGCGTTGCTGCCTTCCGGTCTTTCTGCCTCAACTTTGAAGCAAACGAAACCGTCAGTGAATTGAGCATATACTTCAGATCATTTGGCCTGCTTAGACGACAGGTGCAGTTGCATGGACTGCTTCCAGAGGAACGCTTCTGGAGTC
>CALFOL010000843.1 GCA_937919915.1 uncultured Planctomycetaceae bacterium | reverse complement strand
CAGTGCTTCGTTGTTTCCGCGCCGGTCGCTGAATCGCAGGAAACCGAAGCGGCGACTCGACAATACGCGGTGGCCGTGGGGTTTCAGAATCAAAAGCTGTACGACACAGCGATTGATGAATGGAAAACGTTTCTGAAGAAGTACCCGGAGGATGCTCGTGGCGACGTGGCAAATCACTATCTGGGCACATGTTGTCTGCAGGAGAAACGTTACCCGGAGGCCATCGCTGCGTTCTCCACAGTGATCTCAAAGTTTCCGGATTGTAAGCTGCTTCCTCAATCGATGCTGAACCTTGGCATCGCGCATTACGCGACGGCTCAGAAGAGCGGCCTGCAGGATGACTACGCAAAGGCTGAGGCATCGTTGGGCCAGATGCTGGCGAAGTTTTCCAGCAGCGAATACGCCGGTCGAGCGTTGTTTTATCGAGCGGAATGCCTGCTGCAAACAAAGCAAACTCAAAAAGCCGCGGACGCTTACCAGGAGTTCACCGCAAAGAATCCCGACAGTGAATTTGCCGCAGACGCTTTGTATTCGCTGGGAACAGCCCAGGAAGAATTGAAACAGACGCCGCTAGCTGCGGCCACCTTCGCCAGTTTTGTGGACAGGTTTCCCACACACAAACTGCTGACCGAAGTACAGATGCGGCAGGCGGAAATTCTGTTCAACGACAATAAGTTTTCAGAATCAAAGCCGATTTTCGAACAGATCAGCCGCAACCATGAGTTTGAACTGGCAGACGTTGCCATGCTGCGCCATGCACGGTGTTTGTATGAAGAAGGCCACCTTGCTGACGCCGGCAAGCTGTACTGGGATGTGCCGCGGGAATTCAAAACAACGAAGCACTATGACGCCGCAATTCTGGCCGGTTCGAAGTGTTACTTTTTGGATGAGAAATACGAGACTGCTCGGAGCGGTCTGGAACAACTGGTGAAGCGTGACAAACCTGAAGCTGCCGAAGCGACTCAATGGTTGGCTCGGACGTTTCTGAAGACTGGTGATGCAAAGAAAGCCCTGGAGATCTCGGACCAGGGGCAGCGGAAATTTCAAGGCAAAGACTATCGACCAGAACTGGAATTGGTACACATCGATTCGATGTACGAGATTCCGGATCAACGTGATAAAGCGGCGCAGCAATATGCGGAATTTTCCACCAAAAACGCACAACACGCACTTGCTCCTCAGGCGCAATACATGGCGGCATTGAGTTCTCTGGAAACGGGAAATCACGCCAACGCAAAGAAGCACAGCCAGCAGTTTCTGAAACAGTATGGCAAAGACGCGTTGCTGCCGGACGTGGAATTCATTCTGGCAGAGAGTCAGTTGCTGTTGGGCGAACACAAAGAAGCGGTCCTGCAATACCGGCAGTTCTTAAAGGATGCTCCGCAACACGCAAATGCGACTCAGGCGCAAGTCCGACTGGGTGTTGCACTGCACATGGCTGGTGAGTATGCCGAGACTGTTCGGTTGTTGATTCCGTTGGTCGAACAGCTGCAGGACAAGTCACAGCGTAGTGAAGCGTACAGCATCATCGGTCGCAGCGAAGCGGCTCAGGAACACTTCGGTGCAGCTGTTGAACTGCTCAGGAAAGCGGTCACGGAGAAGCCTGATCGCAAGCACAACGATGAAACACAATTGGCGCTGGCCGAGTCCCTCAGGAGTATGGGCCGCAACGAAGACGCTGACATGGAGTTGCAAAAGCTGATCACGGGATACCCGGACAGCCGTCTGCAAAGCGACGTCCATTTTCGACTCGGCGAATCAGCCTACCAAAATGAAAAGTTCAAAGATGCGATCACGTATTACACGAAAGTAATGTCGAAGTGGGCACAAAGCGAAATCGCTCCGCACGCTCAACACGGACTCAGCTGGTCGTACTTTAACCTTGGCGAGTTTGCTGCTGCGTCAAAAGCTGTTGAAGAACTCCGTCGTGTATACCCGAAGTCGCCGGTTGCCAACAAGGGGTTGTACCTGCAGGCGATGTCGAATTATCAGCTTGGCGAATTCAACAAGACACTACAGGACGTGGACGCACTGCTGAAGACGAATCCTGAGAAGCCCGAAGCGTTAGATGCACAGTATGTCAAAGGGCTGGCAGAAGCTGGCCTTGAAAAATTTGCAGATGCCGCAAAGACGTATCAGGGAATTTTGACAGCCGACAAGAACTATGCCGCGGCCGACAAGGTCGCTTACGAGCTGGGTTGGGCGTTCACTGAACTGGGTAACAGTCAGGAGGCAGTGAACGCATTCCAGCGGCTGGCCACGGACTGGCCCAGCAGCCCGTTGGCGGGTGAGGGACTGTTTCGAGTTGGCGAATCCTTTTACGCCGCCGAGAAATACACCGAAGCAGCCGACGCCTATCAAAAGTCCGCTGCACAAACTGAAGCTGGCCAAATCGCAGAAAAGTCGATGCATAAGCTCGGTTGGAGCCACATGAAAGCCAAAAATGTAGATGCCGCAGCAACAGCGTTCGCAGCTCAGTTGCAAAAGTTTCCTGACGGGGATCTTGCTGGTGACGCGGAATTTTTGATCGGTGAATGCTACTTCCAGAGTTCGAACTGGCAGGACGCTGCACAGGCGTATCAACGCGTTGCTGGGAACGGGAACAGCAACTATGTCGCCCTGGCGATGTTTAGAGCGGGCGAATGTGCGGCGGCTCTGGAAGACTGGCGTTCCAGCAGAACCTGGCACGAAAAAGTGCTGGCTGGTTATCCCGCATTCGACATGCGACCGGAAGCCCGCTACGGCGTCGGCTGGGCTTTGCAGAACGAAGGTCAGTACGACAAGGCAATTCAGCAATTTGAAAGAGTCACCGAAGAGACCGAGACGGAAACCGCGGCCAAAGCGCGTTTGATGATCGGTGAGTGCTGTTTTGCTCAGAAGAAACACAAAGAGGCGACACGCCACTTTCTGAAAGCGGCGCTGTTTTACAATCACAAGGAATGGTCCGCGATGGCGTACTTCGAAGCGGCTCGCTGTTTCGAAGTGATGCAGGACAAAGAACAGGCTGTGATGTGTTACGAAAAACTGATGACTCAATTCCCGCAGCACAGCAAGGTGAAGGATGCGGAGCGACGCCTGGCGGAATTGAAGAAGACTTAAGACGAATATCCGTGACTGGGAGCTGGAAGCCCCTGTCACGGATAACTTACCACTGATGCTCATCAATTCCCGACGTGACGAACTCGCGGGAGCATGACCTACTCTGACATCACCCAATGCATAACCAATCTAACGCTGGTCTTTCTTCTCGCAGCAAGACACTGATTCTGGCCGCGGGCCTGCTGACGGTGTTGCTGCCCATCACAAGTATGGCTCAGCCAGCCGGTGATGAAGCTGCAGCAGCCACCACCGATGCGGCAAACGGTCCGTCGATGCCGAGCCTGTGGGACCTTGCGGTTCAGGGTGGCTGGTTCATGATTCCGATCGGAATCGCGTCCATCGTAACGATCGCATTCACGTTCGAACGCGTTGTGGGTTTGCGGAGTTCTCGTATTCTGCCAACGGAGCTGGTTCGCAAGCTGCGTGAATTGATGTCGGAATCCACTCTGGATCCGCGTCGCTTGTGGGAAGTGTCTGATGAGCATCCTTCGCCTTTGGCGAATCTTGTGAAGTCGGCCGTGCTCAAGGCAGGACGTCCGCATTCGGAAGTGGAGAAGTCAGTGGAAGACGCCGTTCAACGCGAAACAGGGGAAATGACTCGCAATCTGCGACCGATCAACGTCGTCGCCAGTATTGCGCCGCTGCTGGGGCTGTTGGGAACTGTGCAGGGGATGATTCTGGCCTTCATGGTGACAAGCACCACCTCGTCAACCGGTACAGCGAAAGCTCAGGAACTGGCTCATGGCATCTATACTGCTCTGGTCACCACGTTTGCCGGTTTGACCGTTGCTGTGATCTCTGTCGTGCTGGCGAACTTTCTGGAAGGCCGCATTGAACGCCTGCTGACTCAGATGGAAGGCATCTTCCTGGACCTGCTTCCTCAACTGGAACGCTACGAAGGCCGTCTTCGCATCAGCGAATCAACCGACGAGGGCATCAAGGTTCGGCAGGCGAATGGCGCCGGCGAAAAGTCGATTGTTACGAAGAACGAGTCAGGCAAATCCGGAGCTCCAAAAATGTCGGCGGCACGAGGGACGCAGCCGCCGCGAGCTAAAGACAAAAGGCCGGAGACGAAAGTTGGGGCTGCAACGCCTGAAGAAAAGTCTGTTGCTGCAGCACACGTGTCGTCAACGGCTGGCAAAACACTGCGAAGTCATTTCGATGGTTAGAGTCGTACTACAGCGAATTTCCCTGACTTGTACTCAATGACGAAGCATACGTGACATCAACTCACGACTGACCTGCGAAGACACGACAAAGTCACACACCATGAAATTCAAACTCAACAAAACAGCAGGCAAGCGAGGCGTCGATATGACGCCGATGATTGACTGCGTCTTTCAGCTGTTGCTGTTCTTTCTGGTGGCCAGCAACTTTCAGGAACAAGCGCGGATTTCGGGGGAAGGTGAGCTGGGGGCGAACCTGCCATCTGTATCGGCAGCCATGCCGATGGTGATGCGGCCCCGAGAAATGATCGTTAACGTCGATTCTGAAGGAGACATCTATCTGGACGGCGAACGCTTCTCTGAAGAACAGGTGGCTCAGAGATTCCGTCGTGCTCAGGCGGACAATCCAGGCAACCAGTCGGTGGTGATTCGTGGTAACGAAGGCGCGGACTGGAAGTTCGTGGCACGGATCATGAGCCTTTGCAACGAGGCGGAAATCCAGGACTATCGCGTGGCCGTGATCGCAGAAGATGGAGTTGAAGAGTGAGGGGCATGTTGCGGATGAGCGATGCCGAGCTGGCCTCTGTGCAAGCTGGCAGCGGACTTGCTGCGGGGCCCGCGGTTGGTATCGCGTCAATGTCATCTGTACTGGCGATGGCAGGGATGATGTTGCGCTATTCGCCTGGCGACAACGTCCCGGTGGTTGGTATGGATCACCTGGTCGGACAGGCTTTGTGGGCTGCGGGGCTTGGTGTCTCGATGCTGGCAGCCGCTTATCTGGTTCGCAGTTTGTTTATGAAGCGACTGCAGTGGGGTGTGCTGACCAGTCTGTTGCTTCATCTGGGGATCTGTGGAGCGTTGAACGTCGTGACCGTAGACGTCCCACTGGCTCTGGCTGCGGAGATCGGTGACGCGAATCGACCACCGCGAGATATCACGATGCCCGACTACGGCGGCGTGGAATCTGACAGCGAACGGCAGCAAGCCTGGGAACGGCCGAATGCCGTCGATATTCCGGAATCCGAACAGCAGCAACTGGAACGCCAGGAATCCGAGATGCAAGTCGATTCGCAAATCGATCCGGTTGAAATACAGCGTGCCGTGGCAGACGCGAAGGTGCCGGAGCGTCAACAACAGCAACAGGAACGCCTCGAACGCGAACAGCAACTCGAAATGGAACGGCAGCAGCAGGAAGCGAAAGTTGACGCGCCGCAACCGGTGGAAGCTCCGCAGGTAGCAACTGCGGATTTAGAACAACGAAGCCTGGAAGCCCGCGAAACTGAGCGAGACAAATCGGAGATGCAGGCGGAGCGTCAGCTGGAAGAAATCGAACGTCGCAATGAGCCTCAACTGAGCGCAGCGGAAATGTCCCGTTCTGAAGTACGACCGGAGAACGATCTTCATCCTGAGGCCCAGCAACGACAGCGTGAAGCGGCAGAAGCGCGCGTGGCGGAAGCCATGGCCAGTAATGTTGAGGTCGCAGCTGCGGCTGACGCGCGGCAGATCACGACAGACGCGCGTGCGGTGGACGCGGCTCGCCAATCGGAGGCGAACCTGACATCACAAAACCGCCCCGACAATCCGAATCCTATGACATCTCCCGAAATGCGGGTCACGTCCGCCACACCGTCACGGGCTCAGAGCAGAAACACAGCCGATGCGACGCCTTCCAGCGGCGGAGCGGCGGCGATGCAACGCAGTGCGTCGAACAGCGGACGCAACACTTCAGCCGCAGACACGACGGCTCAGTCCGCCAGCGTGGCATCAGTCGCGGGAGCCAGCGCGCCGAATCTGACGGCTTCGACCGCTTCGTCTGATGTCGCACGAGGTTCGTCTGCCGTTCCGACGGGTGCTTCCAGTGGCGGCGGGGCTCCGGCCATGGCGACGAATCCATTCGGTGTCTCAGCGATGCAGTCCGGCACAATCGGACGCAGTCGTGGTACGCAATCGGGCCCCGAAATGGGGGATGACGTTGCGGCTTTTTCAGCTTCTGGAAACGGACAACGTCGCTCAACACAGGGACCAATCGCCTCGGGTGCAGTGGGTGCTCGAGCTGCGGAAGTTTCCGTCGGCGGAGCTGCGGAAGGCAATGATGCGGCTGGACAACTGCTGGCCGCGGGGCCTTCATCTGCTGCGTCAAATGTTTCAAGAAACAGCCAGGGCTTGCCTGCATCACACGGAAATTCAGGGACCGCCACGGGCACACCGATCGGCGGAACAGGCAACGGTATGACGATCGCCACGAATTCCGCTGGCCGCAACGGGTTGACCGGGCGGGCGACAGAACCCAGTGCGAAGCTGGGAAGTTTGCCTGTCACCGGTGCCCCCAGTGGCATGACAACTGGCGGACGAGAATCGGCGGCGGCTTCGCTTCCGACAGGTATGTTGCAGGCGGAACGTTCGGGAGCTCTCGTGATTGCCGGGCCGCAGGCACCATCGCGACAATCAGCAGCTGGCGGAAGTCTGGCGGGGCCCCCGGTCAGTTCCGTGCCGCGTCGATCGGCCGGATTGCCTGGCGCCGGTCGAGGATCCGCGTCTGTTGCTCGCACAAGTCCACGTCTGCCGGGTGGCCTGGGTTCTGCGCGGCTGCCGGGTCGTGCGAACACAGGCGCTGCACGTCCCCGGCTGGCTTCTGTCGGAGAAGTTGCGGCGTTGATCAATCGCGCCGTGCCAGGCATCAGTCCGATTCCGAGCGAACGCATTAGTGCTGGCTTTTCCATGCGGGCTCCGGAAGCTCGCAAAGAAGCTGTCGGTAAACTGGGAGGCAGCGACGCATCTGAAGCTGCTGTGGAACGAGCATTGGAATGGCTGACTGCTCACCAATATGCCGCCGGCAACTGGAGCATTCACGATCCGAACTGCAAAGACCACACGTGTACTGGTCCTGGCATCTACGAGGCGGATCCCGCTGCGACGGGCTTGTCATTGCTGGCGTTTCTGGGAGCCGGGCATACTCATCGATCGGGCGACTATCAGCAACAGGTGCAGCGGGGGCTGGACTGGCTGATCGCGAATCAGGCGTCCGACGGAAACCTGTTCCCCACAGAAACCAAGTTTGTTCAATTCTACGGTCACGGCATGGCGGCGATCGCATTGTGCGAAGCGTATGGCATGACCAAAGACAAAAAGCTGAAGCAGCCAGCACAGAATGCGATCAACTTTATCACGGCATCGCAACATCCGGAGTTTGGTGGCTGGCGTTATGAGGCTCAGTTTGAATCCGACACGTCTGTTTCCGGGTGGCAGTTGATGGCACTTAAGAGTGGCGAGATGGCGGGGCTGGACATTCCGAAAACAGCTTATGCGGGCGTCGCCACCTGGCTGGATACCGTAGAAGGTGATGAATCACCGGGCCGCTTCAGTTATCACCCGACAAAGGCTTTCACGGATTCGATGACGGCGGAAGGTCTGTTGATGCGGCAATATTTGGGAGCCGGGCGGGAAGACAGCGATCTGCAGGCCGGGGCGAGCTATCTGAAATCCCGTTTGCCGCGACGGGATGCTCGAGATGTTTACTATTGGTATTACGCGACGCAGGTGATGTTTCACATGCAGGGCGAACACTGGGATGAATGGAACGGCGGTCTGCGCGACCTCCTGGTAGAAACTCAGGAAAAATCCGGCACGGCGCGCGGCAGTTGGGACCCCTCTGCGCCAACGAAGGATACATGGGGCCAAAGCGGTGGTCGGCACTATGTGACGTGCTTAAACGTTTTGATGCTGGAAGTGTATTATCGTCACCTGCCGCTCTACATCGAACTGAACCGCGACGAGTAGTCGGTCACGAACGTTCTCTTGCCGAGCGCCGGACGACAAACAACGGGGGGACGTCCCTTGTTTAGTTGAAACGTCAGTGACGATTTTGGGGTTAAAAATT